>JBAPOM010000108.1:0-9662 GCA_049279635.1 Candidatus Acidiferrales bacterium | reverse complement strand
GAATTTCACTTTCACGGGCTCAAGCTCCTCCAGCGCCACGCCCTTATGCTGCAATTCCTCGATGATCTCGTCGAACACCGCGACGGTGCCCTCCGACGTGAATTCCGGCTTGTGGACGATTTGCGTCACCATCTGCGTAGGACCGTTCGTATCGACCAAATCCGCGCCGCCGCTGGCCTCGACGGCAATCTGTTCTTCGAGGACGAGCTTGCGATAGACGCGGCCCGCGCGGCCACCGTGGAGAATGCGATCGACGATGCCCATCGCGAACCAGTCTTCGCTCTCGCGCGGCGGCAGCGTGTAGCCGATGGCGATCGCGGGAAGCGGGCCCAGGCGCTCTTCGACTTTGCCGTGGCGCTCTTCGGTTTGCGGCGGCTCGGTGATATCCGCGCGAGGCGTAAGCGCGCTCGGCCGAATATCGTCGAAATAGCGCTTGGCGAATGAAAAGGCCTCGTTCGGATCGAGATCGCCGACCATCACCAGCACGGCGTTATTCGGCGCGTAGTAGGTGTCGAAAAATTCGCGGACGTCGGCCAGCGTGGCGGCGTCGAGATCGGCGAAATCGCCGTAGAAATTGTGCGCGTTGGGCCAGTTGCGAAAGGCGACGGGAGGCAGATCGAGCCACGGGAAGCCGCCGTAGGGCTGGTTCATCACGTTGACGCGGACCTCTTCTTTGACGACGTCGCGCTGGTTGCGGAGATTTTCGTCATCGACTTTGAGCGCGCGCATGCGGTCGGCCTCAAGCCAGAGGACGCGCTCGAGCGCATTCGACGGAACCGATTCGAAATAGTTGGTGATGTCGTAGTTCGTGGTGCCGTTGAGCAGCCCGCCGGAATCATTGATCAGGCGGATGTGTTCCATCTTTCCGGCGTTTTCGGAGCCCTGAAACATCATGTGCTCGAAAAGGTGCGCGAAGCCGCTGCGGCCGCGCGGCTCGAGCCGAAAACCAATCTGGTAATAGACGCCTACCGTGACGACGGGCGCGGAATGGTCCGGCGAGACGACCACGCGTAGGCCGTTGGCGAGCGTGATGTGCTCGACAGGGATGTGGAGGTGCGATGCTGACTTCGACGGCGTTTTTACCGATGAACTCAACTGGTGCCTCCTAGGAACTCTTGAGCGCGCGATCTAGCTGCTTGCTGCTGGCGGTTGGATCCTTTGACAAGACCCTGGCCGCGAGCTGCGCTAGCGCGGCGTACGATTTCCGGAACTCGGGCGGATAGCGGCGAAGCGCTTTCATGTGCTTCGCGACGACGGCGTAATCGCCTCGTGAGAGCGGGCCCGTCCAAGCCGCCCGCGGCCCGATCCTCTCTATATTATCGAGGATTTGCCGCAGTAAAGGTAAGAGCGTTTGCGAGGCACGTTGGCGCGTGAAGCCGATGCTCATCAGGAGCTCCAATCCGGCTTCGAGAACGGGATAGATGCTCCCGCCCGCCATCACGGCTGCGGCATGGTAGGCGGGCTTGTCGCTCGTCTCGATCACGACGGGAATGCCTCCGAGCGACCTTGCGATCGATTGCGCCAGCCGTCGCGCTTTGGCGTCGCCTTCGATGCCGAAGATCACGCCTTTCAATTTCGGCACCACTTTGCCCCCGAATGCCTGCATCGGATGAAGCGAGCCTGTCGAGGCGCCGAGCCGCGCGAGCGGAGTGAGGGCGGAGCGGTCGAGTGTGGCGCTAGTGTGGAGCACGACTTTGCCTTTGCATCCAGCGCCCGATATTCGCGCGAGATCGCGCGCGATGGCCGGCAGCGCGTCGTCCGGCGTGGCGAAGAGAATTACGTCCGCGGCGCACACGTCGCTGGTCAGTCCGTCGAACGGCTTCCCCGCCCCGATCCTTCGAACCGCGGCGCGCGCGGTGGATTTCGAGCGGGTGACGACGGCGCCGATGCGCCAGCCGAGCTTGCGGAGATGTTTTCCGAGCGATATTCCTACGCGTCCTGCGCCCACGATGGAAACGGTGCGTGCCATGCAGCCGGATAGGATAGCGTGTCCGCCGATTTTACGGGCGGGAAATTGTGGCTTCGGCGCGCTGACCGAGCCTACCTGCACTTGATCCCAGTCGGGGAATAATGGCAGCGATCATTGGCGGCGGAGAGGCCTAGTCCCGCCAGTGGGTCATAGCAGAACCCGAGACATACATCCCTGGTTTCGTCTTGCTCCGTCGCTCCCGACTTCAGCGCTTCCAACTCGCGGAAGACTCGAACCAAGTCACTTGGGGGCTGCGTATTATTCTCCGTTGTGAAAGTAGAGATGCCTGAGCTTGCGGTGAGCGCGTACCAGCCCTCGGCGTTCCATGAACGCAGGGCCTTCGGTGGCGGAGCATGTACGTTCTGGAGTTGGGGCGACTGGACCAGAGCCGTCACGTCCTGCTCCACTCCTGGCGGCATCACGCCTTCCCTGGTGTCCTTCTGAAATTGATATTGAAACAATCGGCGGTCGTCGCGAGAAATCCAGAACCTGGCGTCCCTAGATGTACTGGCGAACGTCTCGTGAAACTGCAGTCCCCTCTTTTCTACATGCAGGATTCTCA
Source organism: Candidatus Acidiferrales bacterium (assembly GCA_049279635.1). Taxonomy (GTDB): domain Bacteria; phylum Acidobacteriota; class Terriglobia; order Acidiferrales; family UBA7541; genus Palsa-295. The sequence goes on along the minus strand of JBAPOM010000108.1, from coordinate 7,131 downwards.
GAGTCGGGATCGGTCCTCTGTCTACGATGACGGGGAGCCTGTAGGGGCGGACGGCCCAACCGAACCACGCGGCCAGCGCCAACACAGCGACTGCGGCAGCGGGCCACACGCGCTCGCTGATTGGCCGGCCGCGAAAGCTCCAGCGCGCCGGAAGAAAACTCAACGCAGCGCGAAAGACGGCGAAGAGAACAAGGGTTGTCGTCAGGATTCTTAGTTCGGCAAGAAAAACCATCGACCTTTCAGGACCATAGGACACGTTCAACGTGATCCAGGTGTTGACCCAAGGGGACAACGCCAACTCGGTCCAAACAAGCCAACCGAGAGCGAGCAACCCTGCCGCGAGCCCGATGCCATGGCCGATTCGCGGACGATAGAAGAGCGCTGCCGCAGCGAAGATAAAAAGAAGGGGCGAGATAAAGAAAGGCAGTGGTACTGGCGAGCCCGCGCGCGCCGAAGAGAAGAACAGATACGAAAACCCCGCTCCCGCGGAGAGAAAAACAACGGCGGCCAGAATTCTGGATCTCATTTTCACCGTAGCCGACCGGTCAGTTGCGCGAAGCGTGACTGCATATATCGAATTCTACAAGCCTGCGCTGATATCCCCGGCCCTGCTGCGGGCGAGGCCGTTATTTCTATAGACACCGACCGGGCCAGCATCGTTCCTTTTGCGATCCATAGCAGCGGCAGGGGGCGGCTGAGAAAACAGAGGGTGCGATGAAAACGGTGCGTGCCATGCAGCGTGATAGCATAACTTGTTCGATCCGATCCGTGGAGGAAATTGGGCATTGCACATCTTTTGGACCGTGCTGCTGGGGCTGATCGCTTTTCTGTGGGCGCTCGCGTCTGTCGACCTCGCGCGCGGGGTGCCGTCAATGCCTTCGCTTGCGGACGCCGATCCTCTGCCCGACGCGGAGTGCCCGCGGGTTTCGATTCTGTTCGCGGCGCGCGATGAGGCTGAGAAATTGCCCGGCGCGCTCGCGACGTTTCTTGCGCTGGATTACCCCAACTACGAAGTGATTGCCGTCGATGACCGCTCGGAAGATGGCACCGGAGCCATCATCGAGGCCGCTGCGAGCCGCGACGCGCGATTGAAACACGTGCGCATCGATAAGTTGCCCGCAGGATGGCTCGGGAAGCCGCATGCGCTTGAGCAAGCGTACGAGCATGCGAGCGGCGAGTGGCTGATTTTCACGGACGCAGATGTCCACTTCGCGCCGGATTTGCTGCGGCGCGCGATTGCGCTGGCCGACGCGCGCGAATGGGATCACGTGACGCTGCTGGGCGCGCTGAAGATGTTCACCTTCGGCGAAAAGATTGCGATGACGTTTTTCGCCATGGCGTTCGCGATCGGGACGCGGCCGTGGGCGGCGAGCGATCCGGGCTCGCGCATGTACAGCGGGGTGGGCGCGTTTCAGATGATCCGGCGCAGCATGTACGAGGCGATTGGGACGCACCGGCGGCTGGCGATGGAAGTGGTCGATGACATGAAGCTTGGGAAGCTGGTGAAGGACGGCGGATTCCCGTCGGGCGCGGCGAAGGCGGGGGGCGCGGTGAGCGTTCACTGGCACGCCGGGGTGGGCAACATGATCCGCGGCACGACCAAGAATTTTTTCGCGACCTCGGGATACAAGTTGTGGCTGACCGGCCTACACATTTTCGGGCTGCTGCTGATGTGCGTGTCTCCGGTGGCGGCGCTGGCGTTTACGCACGGCTGGGCGCGGGGATTCGATGTAATCGCGGTCGGGCTGCCGTTGATCATCGCGGCGGGGGCGGCGCGGCAATTCGATGCGCCGGGGATTTATGCGCTGACGTATCCGATCGGGGCGCTGATTTTTGCGTGGATGCTGGCGCGGTCGACGATCGTCACGCTGTGGCAGGGCGGGATTGTGTGGCGCGGGACGTTTTATCCGCTGGATGAATTGAAGCGGGGCCTGGTTTGACGTAATAGCGGCAGCTTTTGGGGGGGCGAAGGCAACCACGGTGCAACCGAAATTTGCAACCGGCCTCCTTTGCTGATATTCTCAGGTTTCATGGCACGCAAGCGAACCAAGCTGGAAACCGCCGTCGAGCGTACCGCCAAGATATTGACGGAGCACTTCGCAAACCTGACTCCTGTCGAAGCGAAAGCCATGCGCGAGGAAATCCACCAGCTAGCTCTTACCGCTTCCCGCCCCGCAGGTCGCGGAAAAACTTCAAGATCTCGGAAAAACGCGGGTCCTCGTCCTTTATCCCGCGTTGCCGCAAAATCCTCATAAACTCTCGCTCGTCGCCACACTCGTAAATTATCCGCAGATCGCGCAAAAGGGCCGAGCGCTCCGCACGCGTTAGCTTGTATTTTTCGGGCACCTTTTGTCACCTCGATCAATGGAAACAATGACGTCTGCGTGCCCCCTTATGGCCGAAACTCTCAACGCGGTCAAGTGGAAGTATCCGTCCGCGACCGGTCAGCGGGGATCGGGCGTCATTTGAAGAAGGAGTAGCCGACGGAAAGCATGATGATGTTGGCGCCGGGATTGACCGAGCTGCGGCTGGCATTGGAGATGTGCTGGACTTTGGCGACGAACGACCACGCGCGCGTGCCGGACGAATTGAAATGCTCGACGCCCGCCTGAAAATCGAATGTGAAATTGAATTGCGTCGCGAGCGGAATATCTTTGGGGATCGGCCGCTCGGACGCGATCAGGCCGCCCGTTGACGCGAGAAGCGGCTGCCAACGGCGCCTGCGCATGAAATTGAATTTCCAGCCGATGGGGCTGATGCCTCCGCCGTACACCGTTTCGTGGCCCGCCGGGCAGTAAGTGCCGATCGATATTCCGCCGGAATTGACGATGCAGCTCACGTACGTGTCCTGGCGCATGACTTCGACCGGGTCAATGTCGACGGTGTATTCGATTGCGTACCCGGGAGATGAATGGAGGATTCTGGCGTAGCGGAAGGCGGCGACGCCGAACTGGAGGTTGGTTACGCTGCCCTGGATATTCTGGGCGCTGGCGGAATAGGCGCTCCAGACGCCGAATTCGTTTCGCGGCTGATCCTGGCAATGCGCGGACGGCACCGAAACGATCACTGCCACTAAAAGCACGAACGCCCATGGACACAAGTGCAACATTCGGGGCCGGCGGGTAGGTTTCACGGGCACGTTGAGCTACTAAGCATACACGTTGTGCGCGGTTTCGCGAGGTGAATGCTGGGAGAAAATGAGGATCAAGCCGGAGAAGGAGTAAAAGGCGCCCGCCTGAAAGCAAGGCGGCCGCTACAAAGGCTGGCCGAAACCTAGGTGGCGGCGCGAGTGGCTGGCGGGACTTCCGTTGTGGCGATGACGCCGAGGTCGCGCTGCTTTAGGGCGCGGATGCGGTCGCGGATGCTGGCGGCGCGCTCGAAATCGAAATTCTTGGCGGCTTCGCGCATTTGCGCGTCGAGCTGCGCGATGGCCTGCAAGAGCTGTTCCTCGTTGGTGATTTCGCCGATCACCGTGTCGCCCATCGGCACAGTGATGTAATCCGCTTCGATAATTCGCGCGAGCTGCATGTCGACCGACTTGATGATCGATTGCGGGGTGATGTTGTGCTCGCGGTTGTAGGCCTCCTGCTTGGCTCGGCGGCGGCTGGTTTCGCCGATAGCCGTGCGCATCGAGTCGGTCATGTTGTCCGCGTAGAGGATTGCACGGCCTTCGAGATGGCGGGCGCAGCGGCCCATCGTCTGAATCAGCGACGTGGCGCTGCGAAGGTAGCCTTCCTTATCGGCGTCGAGAATCGCGACGAGCGAAACCTCGGGCAGATCGAGGCCTTCGCGCAGAAGATTGATGCCGATGAGGACATCGAATTCGCCGCGACGCAGATCGCGCAGGATGCGGACTCGCTCGAGCGTCTCGATTTCGCTGTGCAGGTAGCGGCAGCGAACGCCGACCTCGGCGAAATATTCGGCGAGATCTTCGGACATGCGCTTGGTGAGCGTGGTGACGAGCACGCGTTCGTTGCGCGCGGCGCGCTGGCGAATCTGTTCGAGCAGGTCGTCGACCTGGCCCTTCACCGGGCGGACTTCCACCTCGGGATCGACGAGGCCCGTGGGGCGAATCACCTGCTCGATCACGACGCCGCCGGTTTTCGTGAGCTCATACGGGCCGGGCGTGGCGGAGACGTAGATCACCTGATTCACGCGATGCTCGAATTCCTCGAATGTGAGCGGGCGATTGTCGAGGGCCGAGGGCATGCGAAAACCGTAATCGACCAGCGTCTGCTTGCGCGAGCGGTCGCCGTGGTACATGCCGCGAAGCTGCGGGATCGTCTGGTGCGATTCGTCGACGAAGAGCAAGTAATCCGAGGGGACGTAATCGAGCAGCGTGGGCGGCGCTTCGCCGGGCAAGCGGCCGGACATGTGGCGCGAATAGTTCTCGATGCCGTGGCAATAGCCGATGGTGCGCATCATCTCGATATCGAAAAGAGTGCGCTGCACCACGCGCTGCCCCTCGACAATTTTCCCCTGGCGGCCGAGCTCGCCCTTCCACCATTCGAGCTCTTCGTAGATCGTCTGGATGGCGCGTTCGCGCTGCGCGGCCGGCAGGACGTAGTGCGTCTTCGGGTAAATCGGGATGCGCGTGATTTCGCCGTCGCGCGAGCGGATTTGCCCCGTGAGCGGATCGATCTTGCGGATGTTTTCGATCTGCGTGCCCCAGAGCTCGACGCGGACGGCGTAATCGTCGTAGGGCGGATAGATTTCGATCGTATCGCCGCGGACGCGGAAAGTGCCGCGGCGGAGGTCCTCGGCGCGGTCGTACTGAATTTCGACGAGCTTGCGCAGGATCGATTCGCGCGCGATGGACTGGCTCTTTTCGAGCATCAGCATCATGCCGTAGTAGGCCTCGGGCGAGCCGATGCCGTAGATGCAGGAGACGGAGGCGACGACGATCACGTCGCGGCGCTCGAAGAGCGAGCGGGTGGCGCTCATGCGGAGCTTATCGAGCTCGTCGTTGATCGTGGCTTCCTTTTCGATGAACGTGTCGCTCGATGGGACGTAGGCCTCGGGCTGGTAATAATCGTAGTAGCTGACGAAATACTCGACCGCGTTTTGCGGGAAGAAGGATTTGAACTCGTGGTAGAGCTGGGCCGCGAGCGTCTTATTGTGCGCGAGGACGATCGCGGGGCGGTCGAGTTGCTCGATCACTTTGGCCACCGTGAAGGTCTTGCCTGAGCCGGTGACGCCGAGGAGGACCTGGTCGCGGTCGCCATCGCGGAGGCCGCGGACGAGCTGCGAGATGGCTTCGGGCTGGTCGCCGCGGGGCTCGTAGTCGCTGGCTAGCTTGAATTTCATGATGCGGCGCCTCAGTACGCCTCGGGGGCAAAATCGAGCGAGTGCGAAAACCTTGATTATAGCGCAACAAGGCAAATCGACGCTTGAGCCGCGGTGCTCGCCCTTTGCTTACTGCCAGCCAGGTTAGGCGCCTCACTCAACGCAGAGGACGCAGAGAAACGCAGAGTACACGGAGAATTCCCGGTGTCTGATAAACTCTCAGCTCTCGACTGTGAACTCTTGTCAGTTCGAATCGGGGATGAGCGTGATGATGAGCTGGCTTTGGACGCGGCCTTTGCGGCGGACGCTCGAGCCCGAGGTGGCGCTGGTGATTTCATAGTCGACCTGCTGCGTGCTGTTTTCTGTGAAGGTGACGAGCAGGCGGGTCGCGAGCGAGATGGAATCGAGGCTGTCGCCGGAGCCGGTCCACGCGCCTGAGGTGCGCAGGCCGTTCTTCCGGTAGTCGGGCGGTGTGGCATCGGATTTCGGCGAGCCGCGGCGCGACATGTGGTAGTGCATGAGAATCATGGCGCATGTGGGCGGTGCGCCGATTGGCGGATCTCCGGCCGATTTTGCCGCTCCGGCGGCGGCCGTCGCGCTGCAAGGCTCGTTGCGCAGATAGGTGGAATCGCTCGACCAGATGAGGTCGTCGAGCGGCATGCCGGTGACCGGACGTTCGGTCTTCCACTTCTGGCCGACGGAAACGCCACCGCGCGGGAAGCGGCTGCCGGGAAAGAGGCCGTCGATCCAGGAGTAGGCGGGCTCGGCCGTGGAGCGGTTGGGAAAAATGTCGTCGAGGCCCCTGAAATCGGCGATGGTGCCGTTGGGATCGAGCGTGAAATCGAAGGAGCGGCCCTCGATGCGGCTGTACTGATCCTGGAAGGATGGTCCGGTGGGATCGAAGGCGTCGCTCTCGGCCTCGGCGTGGGATTTTTCGTAGGTGACGCGGAAATGCGTGGCGCCGGGCGGCGAGCCGGGCGCGGGGCTGAGGACGTCGAGGCGAACGATCAGGTCGAGCGCCTGCGTCGTGCGCGAGCCGCTCTCGGGATCGGCGATGGGCGTGGTGGTCTTCACGGTGGTCGTGGTGTGCGATTCGATCTGGTAATGAAAAACTTCGCCGGGAATGAATTTCGGAGCGAGGCGCTCTTTTTGGTTGGCGAACGCAGCCGCGGGGAGAGCGATCAGGACGATGACGGCCAGGAGCAGCGGGCGCGAGGCGCGAAATTGGGATAGGGAGAGAAAAACCGCGGGCATTCCTGAAAGCTAGCACAGGGCTGGAGGCGAGGCAAACGGCGGCCGGTGAGCATGACTACATGCTGCGGACCAAAGGACACAAGTGGCAATCGCTAGGCGGCGCACTCTTCCCCGGTACCCGCTAGGTTTAATCGGCCCGTTTGGACGGTCTAACCGCGGGCGGGCGGGCGGGCGGGCAGTCCCCGGTACGGGATCGGCTAGTTTCCGAGGGCAAGCGGATGGTGTTCTGTGACTCACGCGCCGGCCAGCGACGTGTCGCTGGCCGGCGCGTGAGCCTTGTCTGAGTTAAGCTAGCTCATCCTTGCGGACGCAGGTTTACCTACCCCCGATCCACAACGTCAAGCCGCCCACAATACCGTTCTCGTGTAGGACAGTGTCATATTGATAGGGGTCGCCGCCTCCCGATTCCACCTCTCGGTAGGCCCGGATGTCCAGACGCTCGTACTTGACGGTGAGCCCAACGTGCTTTGAAGCGAAGTAGGTGAGGCCGACTCCTTCCTCCGGCGCTGTCAGAGTCTGGTTGTCAATGTAGGTCTCGGTGTAAGTTCCGCTCACGTAGTTATCTTTATACCGATCCGTGTTGACCGATGG
>JBAPOM010000107.1:0-2487 GCA_049279635.1 Candidatus Acidiferrales bacterium | reverse complement strand
GCTGTCAGTCAACGAAGGTGGGACAAAAAGGCTTGGCCCTATGAGGTGTAGACCGAAATGAAATCGCGTAAAAGATTTGATCTTCATGGCTTTCTGACCACCCGTGGGCCGGGGAGAAGAGTCGTCGAATGTCGAAAGAATGGAACTATCTTCTCGCAGGGCGACGAGGCCGCGACGGTTTTTTATATTCAAAAGGGTCGGGTCAAGCTCGCGGTAGTATCAAAGAATGCAAAGGAGGCCGTGGTTGCAATCCTAACTGCAGGTGATTTCTTGGGTGAAGGATGCGTCGCGGGTCAGCCACTTCGCATGGCCACCGCCAAAGCGATGGAACCGACCAGCCTCCTCGAAATTCGTAAGGAGCAGGTCATCCGCGTGCTCCACAATCAGAATGAGTTTTCTGACCATTTCATCGCTCGGATCCTCGCCCGCAACGTTCGATTTGAAGCGGATCTTGTCGACCAGCTTTTCAACTCCAGTGAGAAGAGGCTGGCTCGAGCCCTCCTGTTGCTCGCGCGCTACGGCAAAGAAGGCAAACCAGAAGCTATTGTCCCGAAAATCAGCCAGGAGGTCTTGGCGGAAATGGTGGGCACGACCCGGTCGCGCGTTAGTTATTTTATGAATAAGTTCAGAAAGTTGGGCTTCATCGCATACAACGGCGGATTGTCCATCCACAGTTCCCTCCTGAACGTGATATTGCACGAGTAGATTTTTATCATGAGCCTCCAATCTTCACTTGGCTTCATTTGATCCAGCGATTTTGAAAAGTGGTCAATTTTGACCAACATTAGCCGCTCGGTTCGACGTAGGCTTGCACGAATCACCATGCAATCTAGTTACGAACTCAAAATCGTCCAAGCTTGCCCGACCTCCCTTACGCGCAGAGGGAAGGTGTTTTGCGAATCTTTGGCCAGCAGTCTCAAAGGGCTGGAAATCATCATCCCTACCGTCGTCCATCCCAAAGGCGCGATCTTGTTCATGGAAGGCCAGGCGGCAGGCGGCGTCTTCGCAGTGTGTAGCGGTCGGGTGAAAGTTTCCGCGTCGTCTCTCAACGGGAAAGCGATCATTGTGAAGATTGCTGAAGCAGGAGAATTGATGGGGCTGCCCGCTACCTTGTCGGGTAAGCCCTACGAGGTGACTGCCGAAGTCTCTGAGCAGGCGCGCGTTAATTTCATTCCTCGCGCCGCATTCTTACGCTTCCTGCGCGCGAATCCGAGAGCTGCGATCCAGGTGGCTCAACTTCTGACGGACAGCCATTACGCTTGTCATGAGGTGATTCACTCGCTGGCGCTTTCGCGTTCTGCTTCTGAAAAACTGGCGCGATTTCTCCTTGGCTGGTCGGCCAATCACGCTCAAGGGCATGATTGTTTTCAGATCGCGCTCACTCACAGCGAGATCGGAGAGATAATCTGCGTGAGCCGCGAAACCGTAACGCGCCTGCTGAAGGCTTTCAAGAAGATGAATTTGCTGACGATCAAGGGCGCCACGGTCAACATCTGCAATCGGGCCCGGCTTCAGAGCCTTGCGGGAATGTTGCCCGGCCAAGGTCGGCCCCCTATGGAAGAGAATTGTAATCCCGGTGCCTCGAAGAGCAGGCCATCCCTTCTCCGAGGCGAAGCCACTCGTCTTTAGCCCAAGGACCGGAGAGTTTGAGCCTGGATTCCGATAAATGGGGCTAAGTTCTGATTAACGCGGACATCGGAAAAGTCGGTTCCAGTACGAACTTCTCCGGTAATCCGGACTAACCCGGAGTTGCCCGAGGCTCGAAATGAAATGTTGACCGAATTACCCGGCTTATCCAGAGTTGGGCACAGTTCCTCGTCACATCGCGCCCGGAAACCCTGAACGCCTCGACGTTGACCGCTTTAGTGCGAAGTGGGATGGACACCTTGGACGTCGGTTTCTGGTTTTCGCACTTCTTTCGGCAGCCAGACACCCTGCTCCAGCAAGCGGTTCTGAAGCGTCCTGTAATTCAACTGCCGCGGACTGACGTGGTGCTTGAGAGACAGCGCCGCGGCCGTACCCGCCGCCTCACCCATTTGCACGCAGAACGGTATGAGGTTGAGGACGTCATTGGCCGTTACATCCGAGGAGAAACATCGACCGGCAACGAGAAGGCTTTCCGTGGTGCGCGGCACTAGAGAACGGTATGGAATGCACCGATTGGGACTTTTTGAGGAAAGATTCTCGGTAAAGCGGGGAATGGCGGCGATGGTGTCGTCATACACCGTTCCGGATCGCAGGTCTTGTGCGGTGACCACGTACTCCCCGAGGAGCCGCCTGCTGCCGCGTGTCCCTATCTGGGATGCGGTGTCAAGGATGAAGCTCTTTTCAAAGCCGGGCATCTTTTTCATGAGAATTTCGTGGGCCTTCAGCATGACCTTCCGCACTTTCACTTCGGCGGAGGTGAGGTGTTCGACGTTGAGGCAGTCATTTCCGGGGACCCAGTTGTTGACCCAAACCTGATCATCCCGATGAGTTGCGAGGGGC
>JBAPOM010000106.1:0-12099 GCA_049279635.1 Candidatus Acidiferrales bacterium | reverse complement strand
TGCGCCAGCACTTTCATTTCGAGGGCGCGTGCTCGGCGCGCAACTTCCGTGCCGACGCGGCCGAGGCCGACGAGGCCGATCGTCTTCCCGCGCATTTCGGTGCCGGAGAATGCGGACTTCTCCCATTTGCCCGCATGGATCGAGGCGTTGGCCTGCGGCACAGCGCGCGCGAGGCCGAGCATCAGCGCGAGCGTGTGCTCGGCCACGCTCACGGAATTTCCGCCGGGCGTGTTCATCACGAGCACGCCGCGGCGCGTGGCCGCATCCACGTCGACGTTGTCGACGCCGACTCCGGCGCGGCCAATGGCGCGCAGGCGGCCGGCCTTTTCGAGCAGCGCCGCCGTGACTTTGGTCGCGCTGCGAACCACCAGCGCGTCGGCATCGGCGATTTCGCTCGGGAGCGTGGCCGCCGTCGGCATCACTACGTTCCAACCCGCGTCGCGCAAAAGCGCGATTCCGCGTTCACTGATCTTGTCTGCGACGATGATTTTCATGGGGCAATAAGGTTATCGGGCGATTGCGCCTGTGTCAATTCCGCCGGCGGGCGTTGATATGCGCTTGCGCGGGCAGGCGAATGCAAACGTATGATATTCTTTTCCTACAACACGAGGGATCACACGACAAAATGGGATACATCGAACGCATCCAAAGCGATTTGACCGCCGCGATGAAGGAAAAGAACGAGCTGCGGCTGAGCGTGCTGCGCATGATGAAAAGCGCGCTGAAGAACAAGGAAATCGAGAAGATGAAGCCGCTCGACGACATGGAGTCGCTGCAGGTGCTGCAGACGCTGGTGAAGCAGCGGCGCGATTCCGTCCATCAATTCACGCAGGGCGGGCGGCACGATCTCGCCGACAAGGAAGCGAAGGAAATCGTCATCATCGAGGAGTATCTGCCGGCCGCGCCGAGCGACGACGAAATCCGACACGCGATCGAAATGGCGATCACCGAGGCGGGCGCGGATTCTCTGAAGCAGATGGGCGCCGTGATCAAAGCCGCGCGGGCGAAGCTCGAAGGAAAAGCAATCGACGGCAAAGTGCTGAGCGACCGCGTCCGCGAGCGCCTCAGCGGAAAATCCTGAAGGCCCAGGTTTCCACCCCTGGAGTGATTGATCTTTGGCGACCGCTAGGGCGTGGCGGTTTTCTTGAGGACCGCGGCCGACTGCTGATCCGCCGCGACCTGCTGCAGGAAATCGCGAATCTCAGGGAGTTTGTCCACCGGAACGATCACGTCCTTCACCTCGAAGCTGCGCTTGTAGTGCAGCACACCGTCGGCGACTTTGATTTCGCTGCGATACGTGGCGTAGTCGCAGCTGGCCTGGACGGGCTGCGGCAGCCCGTCCAACCCGTATCCGGGCGGGAGCGTGATGTCGAACACGTCGTCCTGCCTCATCGCTTCCTCGAATTGGACCGGATATTTGCGCGCCTTGTGCTGGGTGAAGAGATTCAGGAGGCCGATGTCCTCGTTGCCGACGATATCGGGGCGGAGAATCAGCAGGTCGCCGCTAGGGTTCGCGTAGCCCTGCGCTGAAAACTTGTAGTCGAGAGAAAGACTTTGATCTTCCTTGTCGAGGTTGCCGAGCGACCCGCCGAGGAAGACAAAGTTATTCAGGAAGCCTCCAAGGAAATGCTCGAAGATTTCGGCGCGCTTCGAGGGCGGCTGTTCGAGAAACTCCCTGCGCTGTTGCGCCGCCGGTCCTCCCCATTCGATTTGCTGGACTTCACCGGAAAGATCACCGGTGGTAGTGAGATCGAACTTTGCGACGCGAAGCAGACGATTGGTCGCCGGTGGCAGGAGCGGCAGAGAGATCAATTCGCCTCCGTCGGGCGCGACGAGCAATCCATAGGACTGTTGCAAATACCAGGGGATGTAGCCCATAGGAACATGCTCGTTCGTGGGATCGAAGATGAGCAGGCGGCCCAGCTTGGGATCGTTCACCACGGAGTAAAGGCCGGCGTCGGAAACCGTGTCGGGAAGGCGGATGGCGAGGATCGCGTGATTGAATTCGATCGAAGGATATGCGGCATGAACGAAACCTCGCTCGGTATCGATCAGAACGTAGTAAGAATCGATGCCGATCTCGTGCAGCATCGAGCTGAGCAGAGTGGCCTTGTCTTTGCAATCGCCGAACTGATGGGCGAAAACCTCGGAGGCGGCATGAGGCTGATATCCGCCGATGCCGATCTCGACGGCGTAGTAGCGGATGTTCCGCTGCATGTACTCCGTGAGCGCGCGTATTTTGCTAAGCGGATCCGAAAGGCCCGACGTCAACTCCGCCACCTTTTGCTGGATTTGCGGCGAGGCGGCGCGGCTTGATTGCGTCAGATTGTCGTACCACAGTCCAACGTCCTTCCAAGAGCCGGAAGACTTCGCACGCAAGCCAGGATCCTGCGGAAAGTATTTCAGGCCCGCCCATCCGGCAAGCGATCTCCAAGCGGGCATGTCAGGCTCGATTTCCATGGCGGGGAGATCGTCGATTTCCCAGATATATGTGTTCGAACCCGACACGGCGGGCTTCTGCTCGGGGTAGTTGAACCAGTTGGTCGTGAATCCCCAGCCGGGTGGGATATCCAGGATAAGCCGCGCGGTCTTCACGGGAACTTCGCTCTGAAATTCCCAGTCGTCCTCGAAAACGTACGGGCGGTCTCGCTGCACGAATTCGAAGCCGACGACATTGCCCGGGTTTGCTTCGGGGAATTCAAGCGTGTCGACCTTTACGTCGGTATATTCGAGATCGTCAAAGAGCCCGTGTTCGATCATGTCCTTCTGGCCGACTGCCAGCTCATGGCCGTTCGCTTCGATCGTCCAGGCCTTCATGTAGGAGATTTTGGTGTCTTTGTCGAACCGGACATCAAGGCTGCTGTAGTCCCGGCGGGACTCGGGGCGCAGGAGGCGAATCGCCATGCGGTGGCGAGTGTCGATCTCGCCGTTGGATTGGACGGTGGTTTGCGTCTCATCGAGAAGAATCACGGCGACGGTGTCTTTGTCGTACGCGGGCAGCTTTTCCTGCGCGGCGGCGCGCAGCCAATCGGGCGCGGAAGAGTCGGCCGCCTTTGCGCGGGGCGCGAAGCAACATGCCAGCGCCATCACCACAAGCAGCGCGACGCGAATCGAGTTAGTTTTTCGCCGATGTGGCATTCTGCAAGACCATTTGAGCGTCGTCGTTCGTTTTGATCATGCCGTAGAACGCGCGAAGGGCGGGATAGGCGTCTTTCCCGAACAACACGCCCTTCATGGCCATGTGGCGTTTCACTTCGACGGTGTCGCCTTGCGCCTCAACGGAGATGGAATAGGACGCCGCACCGAGGTCAACCTTCTTTTCAGCCGGGACGCTCTCCGCCTTGAAGCCGGAGGGCAAGCGAAGCTTGACATCGTCGAATTCTTCGTACGGGAACGGGAAGTAGATGGGATTGACGCGCTTCTGGGATGTGAATGAACCCAGGTCTTCGGCCTGAAACAGGTCGAGCGGCATGAGCATCCTCTGGAGCGCGCCGCTCGCGTAAGAAGGAACCTTGACCGTTCCTTCCACGCGAACGGGCTGATTGACGTCGTCCCAGTTCGAGAGCTTGGTGAGCTGGAACGTGGAGCCTACGGGGAGCCAGCCCCGGATCCGGTCTTCCAATTGCTTAGTGCGGCCGGTTTCGTCTTCTTTGCGCTCGTCGTCGCGGAGCAAGGCACCTCTTTGGCCGGCAAAATCGATCTGCAGGGTGCCCGCGATCGACCCGTCGGAACTGAGGACGAGGTCCGCATTGCGGACGATCGTGGCGTCGGTTGAGTTCGGACTGGGAGTCACGACGTTCGTTGCGTGTTTGTCGTCCACCCGAATGCCGGCGGCCTCGGTTTCAGACCACGGCAGGAGCCCAAAGGGGAAAAAGTGCGCGGCGGGATCGAGATAATATTCCTTCGAGGCTGCGCGGACCCAGACGAGATCATCGCTGAGCTCATTCACGTCTTTGCGTTCAGGGACAAAGAGCGCTTGACTCCGAGGCGCGATGTAAACCTCGGTGGCCTCGAATCCGGCGGCCCGGCAAAGGCCGATAAAAAGGTAATTGATCTGGGTGGCGTATCCGGCGCTGTGACTCAACATGTCTCCGACGTTGGACGCAGGTTTCAAGTTCTCGGCCTTCATTTCCTGCTCGGTGCGGGCATCCTCGTCGCTCAGATTGCGAATCTGCTGGACGCGCGCATAGATTTTGCGGAGCTTCGTTTCCGGAGGATCGGACGGGCTGACGTCCTTGGCGAGATCCTGATTGAGAGCATCTTTCTTGTCGATGAAATGATCGAGCTGGCCATTCCATTTCTTCGCCCAATGATCCCAGAACTTGTTGGGCGGATCGTCCTCAGACGGGGAGTCGTTGTCTGCATAGTAGAACTCGACCCTCGGCTCCATGGTTCTCTCGGGCGGCATCAAGGGTTCTTCTTCGATGCCGGGAATGTCGTTGACGGTCATCGTGTACGAATTATCGATCTGCTGCTTGGGAGCATCACCGGGCGGCAAGAGAGAGATTCGATAGCGGGACTGAAGGCTGAGGCCGCCGTAACCTTCGTAGGGCCTGTAGGTGAAGTGAGCTTCGCGGGTGAACATATCGCTCGCGACCTCCCACTCCTCGTTGTGAACATACTGGGGCTTGGCCTGGAGTGAATCCTTGTATTCGATGATGCAACCGGGCTGAACGTCGGGCAACGTGAACGTTTTGACGTAAATTTTCAAGCCGCCGCCCCGGATGGCCGTCGTTTCGAGCACCTGTCCGTCAAACTTCACGATGCTGCCGTCTGGACGAATCGTGCGGCCGGCGATGTAATTGACATCGTCCATACCCTTGTTAAAAGGGATCTCGATATGGGCGTGCTTCGTTCCTTCCTGAGTGAAAATCTTGATGCGAATATACTCCTCGACGGTTTCGCCATCGGTAATCGCCTTGCGCGCGTCGATCACGCTTTCGCGATACAGAACCATGGCGTCGGCGCCAGGCTGCTTCGGATTGTCTTTCAGGGCAAGGTCTTCGGGCGGGACCGGCAACCACCCTTCCGTGGCCTGCAACAAGCGGGGGACGGAAAACAGCAAAAGGCAGATAACCGCGATACCAAGGACACTCCGATGGGTTGGGTTCATGCGAGGTCGCCCCGCCTTTCTCACGAATTCACGCACACGACTTCCGTTGCCCGAGAAGTGAAGTGCTGGCAAAGCTATCGCGAAATTCGATCGGCTGTCAATGATTCTCACGGATGAAAAGTACCGTTGCAATACCGGTGGTTTGCGCCGTCCGACGCATGCCGGCGTATGCCCTGAGCAGGATGGTCGATTTCCGGCGGCATACGCGGGTAATTCACCCGCACACAGAGGCTTGGGGGCCTTCTTGCGCCTTGCCTGCGCTTGCGTCTGGTGCTACCGTGCCGGATTCGCATCCGGGCGCCGGCTGGCGCGAAGGAGCGCGGACGGGCGAAGGGAGAGCGAATTGGGGACGAGTTCGCGGAGTTCGACGGCACCGCCGGGCGAGTTTCGCCCGTACGTAGGCCCTGGGGAGAGCCCACGGGAATTCACGCTTCGGGCGATTATTTTGGGCTCGCTGTTTGGCGTGCTGTTTGGAGCTGTTTCGGTGTACGTCGGGCTGCGCGCGGGGCTGACGGTTTCGGCGTCGATACCCATCGCGGTGCTATCGATCAGCATCCTGCGCGCGTTTGGGCGCTCGACGATCCTCGAAAACAACATCGTGCAGACGACCGGGTCGGCGGGCGAATCGGCCGCGGCGGGCGTGATTTTCACGATGCCCGCGCTGATCTTTCTCGGGTTTTCACTGAACACCGAGTATTGGCGCGTCTTTTATTTGGCGCTGCTGGGCGGGACGCTGGGCGTCCTCTTCATGATCCCGCTGCGGCGGCAGCTGATCGTGAAGGAGCACGGCAATCTTACTTTCCCCGAGGGCACGGCCTGCGCGGACGTTCTCATCGCCGGAGAGCGCGGAGGATCCTTTGCCGGGCGCGTCTTTTGGGGGCTGGGGCTTGGCGGCGTCTACACATTTTGCATGAACACGCTGGGGATGTGGCCCAACCAGCCGGATTATCAGCCCAAGTGGCTGCCGGGAGCGTCGGCGCGCCTTACAATCACGTCCGAGTATCTCGGTGTGGGCTACATCATCGGGCCGCGCGTGGCCGGGACGCTTTTCGCAGGCGGGGTGATTTCGTGGCTGGTGATGATGCCGGCGATCCGGTTTTTCGGGTCGCTGGCGCCGGGCGCGGCGCTCTACCCGAGCACTATTCCGATTCCGCAGATGAGCCCCGATCAGCTCTGGGCTACTTATATTCGGCCGATGGGCGCGGGAGCGGTGGCGGCGTCGGGACTGATCACGCTGATCAAAACGATGCCGACGATCGTTTCGGCTCTGAGCGCGGGGCTGAAGGACGTGCGCGCGAAGCAAGAGGCGATGCCGGTGGCCAGCCGGACGGAGCGCGATCTTTCGATGCGCGTCGTAATCGGCGGCTCGATCGTGATTATGGCGATGATCTGGGCGTTCCTGACGTTCAAGCCGGTGCCGGGAGCGCAAACCGGGGCGTTCGCCAATTTGATGGCGGCGCTTTTCATCATCGTGTTCGGATTTCTCTTTGTGACCGTGGCCTCGCGGATCAGCGGGCTGATCGGCAATTCGTCGAACCCGATCAGCGGGATGACGATCGCTACGCTGATGGCAACCTGCGCGGTTTTTCTGGTGATTCACTGGACGGCGAATGCGTATGCGGTGCTGGCGCTGACCATCGGCGGGGTGGTGTGCATTGCGGCGGCGATTGCGGGCGCGACGTCGCAGGATTTGAAGACCGGATTTCTGGTCGGCGCGACGCCGGCGAAGCAGCAGGTGGCGCTCGTGATTGGAGTGCTGGTTTCATCGCTCGCGATCGGCGGGACGCTGATCCTGATGAACGTCGGGCTCGCCAGCTACAAACCGATTCAGATTGCGCTGGACATCAACCATTTGCCTACGGGCGTCGAACTCCAGCAGAACAACTATCCGCACGAGGGGAAGACGTATGAGCTGGTGAACGCGATCGGGTCGGGCGTGATTCCGGACGGCAAATATCTCTACGATCCATCGACGCGCGAGATTGAAATCCAGTGGGAGCAGGGGATCGGCAGCGCGAAAGCGGCGGCGCCGCAAGCGCGGCTGATGGCGACGGTGATCAGCGGCATCTTGAACCGGCGGCTTCCCTGGCGGCTCGTGTTTCTCGGCGTGTTTCTGGTGATTGCGGTGGAACTGCTAGGGATTCGCTCGCTGCCGTTTGCCGTTGGGACCTACATATCGATCGGCACGACGATGGCGATGTTCGCGGGCGGGCTGGTGCGATGGCTGGCCGAGCAGGGCATGGAGAAAAAGTCCGAGTCGGAGAGCGAGGTGAGCCCCGGATCGCTCTATGCGAGCGGATTGATCGCGGCGGGCGGCGTGTTTGGGCTGCTGGCGATTGTGATCAACCTGCTGCAGGATCCCGAGCTCAGCCGGCACGTGCCGCACTGGCTGGCCGTGGTACTGCATGTGCCGTGGTCGGAGGGCTTCTTTGCCGTGGGCGCGAAGTTTATGCCGAATGCGAGCCAGAGCCAGTGGCTGGGGCTCGGATTGTTTGTGGCGCTGGCGATCTCGTTGTTTGTGGCCGCGCGAAAGAAATTGAAACAATCGTAGTCACACGCAGGAGCAAAAGAGAGAGCCTTCACCCGGCCAAAACCAAAGGCGCCGGGTTCCCTTCCTTCGTCAGGGCATGCAGGATGATCGATCCTCATCGGATCGTCACCGCGCTTCGCGGAGGAAGCGGGCGGCTTCTTCGGGGGGCGTGGGATTGATGTAGAAGCCGGTGCCCCACTCGAACCCCGCTACCTTCGTCAACTTCGGCATCATCTCGATGTGCCAGTGATAATGATCGTTGATTTCCTCGCCGATGGGCGAGGTGTGCACGACGAAGTTGTACGACGGGAACGCGAGCGCGGCGTCGAGGCGGCCGAGGAAGTCGCGCAGGATGTGCGCGAGGTTGCCGTAATTGGGCGTGGGCATGTTTTCGAATGACGAACTGTGCTGGCGCGGCAGGATCCACGTCTCAAACGGAAAGCGCGGCGCATAGGGAGCGAGCGCGATGAAATGATCTGTGCTCAGGATGACGCGCGATTCGGTTTCGATCTCCTGGCGGATCATGTCGCAAAAGATGCAGCGCTCTTTTTCGTCGTAGTAGTGGCGGGAATTATCGACTTCCTCGCGGACACGCTTGGGGACGATCGGCAGCGCGATCAATTGCGAGTGCGTGTGCTCGAGGGTGGCGCCGGCGGGCTCGCCATGATTTTTGAAGAGCAGGATGTAGCGGAAGCGGCGGTCGTTCTTGAGATCGAGGATGCGGTCGCGATAGGCCCACAGCGTTTCCTCGACCGCGCGCTGCGGCATGGTGGCGAGCGTGTTGCGATGATCCGGCGTTTCGATGATCACTTCGTGCGCGCCGACACCGTTCATGCGATCGAAGAGGCCTTCGCCCTCCCGGTCGAGGCCGCCTTCGATGCCGAGCGCGGGGAATTTATTGGGGACGACGCGCAGCGACCAGCCGGGCGTATCTTTGCCGCTGCCGTTGCGGCCGTAAGCCAGAACTTCCGAGGGTGTTTTGCCCTCGTTGCCAGGGCAGAACGGGCACATGCCGACGCCCTTGATCTGCACGCTTTCGCGGACGAAGTCCGACGGGCGCTTTCCACGATTGGTGGAGATGATCACCCAGCGGCCCGTGATCGGGTCCTTGCGAAGCTCCGGCAAAGCTTTCCTCCCCCGCAGCGGCCGGGAACCGACGATTCCAGGCTGCGTATTGCCTTGTAGCTATTCTATATCCCCTGCGGCGTGCGGCGGCGAACGATTCCGGGAATTGCCGCGTCTGTACGCTTCAGTACGAATGTGACGCGAACGCTCCCTTGTGCAGGCGGACCTCGGGGCGCGCGCCCGGGCGCGTTTCGATGGCGAGCACATCGAAGCGATACGAAGGCGAATCGATGCGGCGGGCGCGCAGAAATTGCCGGGCCATGCGGGCGAGATTGCGGCGCTTTTCGTCGTTGACGGCGTCTTCGGGCGAAGGCTGATTGCGGTCGCTTGCCGCGCGCGTTTTTACCTCGACGAATGCGAGGACTGGGCCGTCGTAGCCGACCATGTCGATTTCGCCTTTGACGCCGGAGCGCATGTAGTTGCGCGCGACGACGATGTAGCCGTGGCGGCGGAGGTACCAGTAGGCGTAGGTTTCGCCGCGGATGCCAGTGCGGCGCGCCCGTTCCTTCTTCGTGGAGGCTTCCGAGGAATCGTCCGTGACGCACGATTCGACCAGGCCCTTGCGGGCTCGGCGGTCGATGATGGCGAACATCAGACGTGCAAGCATCAGGGGAATCCCGCCGGGCGGGTTTGAAACCCGCCCCTACAGGCCCGCTAGACGTGGCTACGATGCGCTTTCGACTTCTGTAATGCAAGCGTCCAGGGTGCGGATGGCGAATTCGGCTTGCTCTTCGTCGATGAGGAGCGGCGGGGCGAGGCGGAGCGTGTTTTCGCCGGCGCCGAGGATGAGGACGCCTTTGCGAAACGCCAACTCGAGGACGCGATTGCGCATGAGGGGCGCGCGCTCTTTCGTTCTCCGATCGCGGACGAGCTCGATGCCGATCATCAGGCCCTTGCCGCGAATGTCGCCGACGATTTTGTGGCGCTCGCGCCAATCGGAGATCCTCTTGATGACGAATTCGCCCATGCGCGCGGCGTTGGCGATCAGGCCGCTTTCGAGCAGATCGATGGTTGCGAGCGACGCGGCGATGGCGACGGGGTTACCGCCGAA
Source organism: Candidatus Acidiferrales bacterium (assembly GCA_049279635.1). Lineage (GTDB taxonomy): Bacteria > Acidobacteriota > Terriglobia > Acidiferrales > UBA7541 > Palsa-295. The sequence continues at coordinate 2,280 of JBAPOM010000106.1, read as the reverse complement.
AGTCGAGGCGTGGGCGCCGGGTTTCCAGTTCATCACGTCGGATTTCGCGATTACGGCGCTGAGCGGCATGCCGGAGGCGATGCCTTTCGCTGTGCAGATCATGTCCGGGACGACGCCGGCGTGATCCACGGCCCACCACTTGCCGGTGCGGCCCATGCCGGATTGCACTTCGTCCGCGACGAGCAGGATGCCGTGCTTGCGGCAGAGGCGCTCGAGCGCCTGTAGAAATTCGGCGGGCGCGGGAAGATAGCCGCCCTCGCCCTGAACCGGCTCGACGAAAATCGCGGCGACTTCCTGCGGATCGACGAGGCGCTTGAAGAGTTCCTCTTCGATGCATGCGAGCGCGTCAGTAGCGGCGTTTTCGGGGCGGCCACCGGCGACGCCGCGGTAGGTGTTCGGATAGGGCGTGTGAAAAACGCCTGCGAGCAGCGAGCCGAATCCCTTGCGCTGGACGGCTTTGCTCGCGGTGAGCGAAAGCGAGCCCATCGTGCGGCCGTGGAAGCAGCCGTGGAAGGCGATGAATTTATCGCGGCCCGTGTGATAGCGGGCGAGCTTCATCGCCGCTTCAATGGCCTCGGTGCCGGAATTGCCGAAGTAGACGCGCTTGGCGTGGTTGCCGGGTGCAATCGACGCGAGTTTTTCCGCGAGATCGACCATGCCCTGATAGTAGAAATCCGTGCCGGACATGTGAATCAGGTCGGCGGCCTGCTTCTGAATCGCGGCGACGACGCGCGGGTGGCAATGTCCGGTGGCGGCGACGGCGATGCCCGCGGCAAAATCGAGGAACGTGTTGCCGTCGACATCTTCGATCATGGCGCCGTGGCCGGTTTTCGCGACGAGCGGGTAATCGCGCGTGTAGGACGGCGAGAGCACGGCATGGTCGCGCTCGACAATCTTCCTGGCTTTCGGGCCGGGCAGCTCGGTGATGAGTTGCGGCAATTTCATTTCGGCGGCGGTCTGAGTCTGCATGTTCTCCTCCCCGGGCTCATTCATGCGGTGGCAATGTGAATCGATGGAGCGGACGCGTGCCGGGTACAGCTATGGGAGAGGGATGTTAGTCGACGCCGAAGAGGCTCGGGCGCTCGAGAGAGGGCCTGCCATGAAGCGAGAGCGCGTGTTGTGCGGAAAAGCTCATTTGTACTTCCAGCGAACCGAACCGTCTTTCGTATCTTCCACTATGATACCAGAATCGGTGAGCTGCTGGCGAATGGCATCGGCGCGCTGGAAGTCGCGGCGGCGCTTGGCGGCGTTGCGCTCTTCGATGAGGGCATCGACCTGCTCGGGGGCGAGGCGCGGCTTGGGCGGGGTGAAACCGAGCTTGGCGAGCTTTGCGTCGTCGTCATCCGCGAGCACGGAGAGAATCGCGTCGAATTTCTCCATGGCGACGAGCGCGCGCACGGCGTCCTGCTGGAGGAACGTGCCGCGATCGATGGCGGTGTTCGCGTCGCGCACAAGATCGAAGACAGCCGCGAGCGCTACCGCCGTGTTGATGTCGTCCGCGAGGCCAGCATCGAATTCGCTTTCGGCCGTTTCGATGCGCTTCACCGTTTCGGCGTTCGAGCCTGCCGGAAACTGCGTCGCTTTGAGACGCGCCACGAAATTGCGGAGGCGCTCGACGGAATTGCGCGCTTGCGTGAGACCATCCTCGGTGAAATTGAGCTGGCGGCGATACGGCACCGAGAGTAGCAGGAAGCGGATCGTCGAAGGCTTCTGCCCCTTGGCAAAGAGATCGCGCAGCGTGTAGAAATTGCCGAGCGATTTCGACATCTTCTGGCCGTCGATGATCAAGTGCTCGGCGTGCATCCAGTGGCGGACGAACGGCCTTCCCGTTGCCGCTTCGCTCTGCGCAATTTCGTTTTCGTGGTGCGGGAACGCGAGATCAACGCCGCCGGTGTGGATGTCGAGGGTGTCGCCGAGATATTTCATGGCCATCGCGGAGCATTCGATGTGCCAGCCGGGACGGCCGGGGCCAATGGGCGTCTCCCAGAAATGCTCGCCGGGCTTGGGCGCTTTCCAGAGTGCGAAATCGCGCGCGTCGTCTTTTTCGTATTGATCGACATCGACGCGCGCGCCCGCTTGCATGCCGGTGATGTCGATTTTCGAGAGCTTGCCGTACGCGGGAAATTTGGCGATGCGGTAGTAGATCGAGCCTTCGCTCGTGTAGGTGAGGCCTTTTTTCTGCAATCTTTCGATCAGCGCGACCATGTCGTCGATGTGGTCGGTGGCGCGGACGAGCTCCTCGGGCATCTGGATGTGCAGCGCGTCAATATCCTCGAGAAA
>JBAPOM010000105.1:0-3410 GCA_049279635.1 Candidatus Acidiferrales bacterium | reverse complement strand
GCCAAAGAACACAACGAACGAAGGCACTCTTCGAAGTGAACGGAGAAGTGCGCTCACAAAACGATTGACGGAGCCGACATTGTTAGAGATGTCCGGTTATCCGACTTACCGGGACCTAGCCGCGTCCTCCAACGATAACTTCCGAGTAGCCGACAAACCGGGAATTGACGCAATATTCGTAAACGCAAGCGCGTTTTTCGGGACTAATCTTCTGGAACTCGCTGTGGGGTGAATTCATCAGCATCCCGAAGGAGGTCGTTGGGATGGCAACAACTTGTGAAGACAAGTCTCGAGCAGTGCCAAAGGTCATTCGGAGTGGAGTGTAGTGATCGGATCGAGGCGCATGGCGCGCAGCGCAGGGACGTAACTTGCGGCGATGGCGACGGCGATAAGCACGGCGGTTACCCCGGCAAAGGTGGACAGATCGTATGGCGAGACACCGTAAAGCAGGCTGGCCATGAGGTGAGAAACAATAAGCGCGCCAACCAGGCCTACGCCGGCGCCGACGGCGGCCAGAGTGAGGCCCTGACGCAGAACCATCTTGAGGATAGTTCCTCTTTGCGCTCCCAACGCGAGACGAATGGCGATCTCGCGCGATTGCTCATTGACCAGGAAGGAGATGGTGCCGTAGATTCCCAGTCCGGCGAGCAGCAGGGCAGTGGCGGCAAACAGCGCCACCATTTCCATGGAGAACCGCCGCACGGAAAGCGAAGACGAGAGAACATCGTCCAAGGTCTCTGCGCGGAAGACGGGTAGCTCCGCATCGACGGACTGGATTTGCGTGCGCACCTGCACGAGGATGGCTCTGGGATCGACCTGACCACGCAGATAAAACGCAAGAAACTTGGCGGGGCGCTGGTAGATGTCGAAGTAGACCTGCGGAATGCCGGCGTCCGCGAGCGATTCCGTGCGCGCGTCGGCAATGACGCCGACGATGGTGGTCCAGCCCGGCTTGGCGGCCCTCGACCGGACGATGAAGCGCTTGCCGACGGGGTCCTGGTTGGGCCAGTAGGTGCGAGCAGCGGCCTGGTTGATGACGGCGATGGAGGGTGTGTCTTCACGGTCCTGGTCGACGAAGAGGCGGCCACGGATGAGCGTCATGCCGAGCACGTGAAAGTATTCGGGCGAGACGATCGATGTATTGATCAGCGGAGGCTGGCTGCTCTGCGCGTCCTGGCCCTCGCGGATCATTGGCCGCTGCCTAAGATCGCTCTGGCCATGGCCGAGGGGAAGAGCCGCCCGATCACTGACGGCGGTTTCTTCCACGCCCGGCAACGTCCGGATTCGACGGAGAGCTTCCCGCAGAAACACCGATTCCTGCGTGGCAGTGTGGTAAATGTCGGTGTTGGGATCGTTAGGATTCGGCAGCGTGGTCTCGATTGCCATGACTCGAGTGGGATTGAAGCCGAGCTGCACCTTGAACAAGTCCCAGAAGCTGCGCAGCAAAAGTCCGGCGGCGACCATCAGCACCAGGGAAAGGGCTAATTCACCAATCACCAGAACATGGCGCAAGCGCGAGCGCCGCCGGGAACCGTTGGTGCCACGACCTTCCTGCCGGAGCGTCGCCGTCAAATTAAGGCGGCTTGTGAGCCACGCGGGGGCAAGCCCGAAGATGGTTCCGGCGGCGACAGAGACGACGATGGCAAACGCCAGCACGCCCCAGCTGATAGATATGTCGTTAAGGCGCGGCAGGCTTTCGGGAACAAATTGCAGCAGGAATTTCCGGGCGCAGAAGAGAACCGCGAAACCGGCGATGCCGCCAAGCACGAAGAGCAGCAAGCTCTCGGTGAGGAGCTGACGAATGAGGCGCATTCTTGCGGCTCCCAATGCCTGGCGAACCGCGATCTCATGGCCTCGCGCGCTGGCGCGAGCAAGCAGCAGATTGGCGACGTTAACGCAGCTGATCAGTAGGACCAGGCCCACCGCGCCGGAAAGCAGGATGAGCGATTGGCGAACGTTGCCGACAAGAGTCTCGGCCAGGGGAGTGAGGTGGATAGTCCAGGCGGCCTGGGGCGGATAATCCGCTGGATATTGCTTCTTCCACGATGCGACCAGAGCATCGAGGTGCCTCTGCGCGGCCTCAGGCGAGAGACTAGGCTGAAGGCGCGCGATGGTCTCGTAGGGCGAACGCGTGCCGCGCATCGGCGGCGAGGAGGGGTCGCCGTAAAATCCATCCGCCGCCCACAATTCGGTACCGCGCTCCTCGCTGGTCTGGCCCTGGTCGCGAAAGCTGGCGGGCATGACGCCGACAATTTGAAAGAGATCGTTGTCAAGACGCAGACTCTTGCCGACGATATGCGGGTCGGCGCCAAATGCGCGCTTCCAGAGCCCATCGCTGATGATGACTTCGCCGTTGGAGCCGGGTGTGGCGTCGTGCGGATCGAAGGTGCGGCCCAATGCTGCATCCACGCCGAGCACCGCTAAGTAACTCGGTGAGACCGTCGCTCCGGCGATGTGCGTGGGCTGGGCGCTGCCGGTAACATTTTCGGAGCCGTGAAAGCACAAGGACACATATTGGAAGATTCCCGAGTTCTGCAGGTCTCTCAACTCAGGGATGGAGATGCCGACGTCGTGCGCGCCCACGCCGGGAAAGTTGGCTTCAATTCGCACCAGTTCGCTGGGGCGGGGGTAGGGCAAAGGATGCAGCAGGGTTGCGTCGATGACGCTGTAGATGGCGGTGGTGGCTCCGACGCCGAGGGCCATGGTGGCGATGGCGATGAGAGCAAATCCAGGGGATCTTCCCAGCATCCGGACCGCGTACTTCAGGTCGAAAAGCAAATTCTCGAGGAGGGGCAAGCTTTGCTCCGCGTGATGGCCTTCCCGTATCGCTACGGCCGAGCCAAGCTGGAGTGCAGCCTGCCGCCGCGCCTCGGCGGGTGACATACCGGCGCGCAGATTCTCCTCGGTCAGGAACGCAAGGTGCCCGTTGATCTCTTCCTGCAGGTGTGGGTCAATACTCCGCCCCGTCGCGAAATTCCATAGGCGTATTAGGAAGCGTCGCAGAAATCTCACGTCAGATCCTCCGCTCTAACCTTGAAAAAGCGCGCGATGATTGCCGCGGTTTGCTCCCATTCGCGGGTCTCCGCCTGGAGTTGCTTGCGGCCGGCCCCGGTAAGCCGATAGAAGCGCGCGCGGCGGTTGTTTTCCGATGCGCCCCACTCGGAGGCAATCGAGCCTTCGTGCTCTAGTTTGAGCAGCAGGGGATAAAGCGTGCCCTGGTTGACAGCCAGAAGGTCTCCGCTGATCTGCTCGATGCGTCGGGCAATTCCCCAGCCGTGCTGCGTTCCCAGGACATCGAGTGTCTTGAGGACCATCAGCGCGAGCGTTCCTTGCAAGACGTCGGGTTTCTCTTTCATGGCTAATCAACCTTTAGGTTTCCAACAGGAATAATGCCACGCCTCCTTTTGGGA
>JBAPOM010000104.1:0-22636 GCA_049279635.1 Candidatus Acidiferrales bacterium | reverse complement strand
AACGCCGAAGTGGCGAAGGGCCAGTGGGAATTCCAGATCTTCGCGAAGGGCTCGGCCAAGGCCGCGGACGACACCTGGATCGCTCGCTACCTGATGGCCCGCCTCTGCGAGAAATACGAAGTGGATTTCGAATTGTACTGCAAGCCGATCAAGGGCGATTGGAACGGCTCCGGCATGCACACCAACTTCTCGACGAAATACATGCGCGAAGTGGGCGGCAAGGAATATCTCGAGGCCCTCATGGCGGCGTTCGAAAAGTACATCCCCGAGCACATCGCCGTCTATGGCCCCGACAATCACCTGCGCTTGACGGGCCTGCACGAAACGCAGGCCATCGACAAGTTCAGTTTCGCTCTGTCGGATCGCGGCGCTTCCGTCCGGCTGCCCGTTAACTTCATCAAGAACGGCTACCGGGGCTATCTCGAGGATCGCCGCCCCAATTCCGAAGGTGATCCGTACCAGATCGTCTCCCGCATCCTGAAGACGATCAACACCGTCCCGAAGCCCGAAATGGCCGTCAGCGCCGACTAAGTACCAAATGGCGAGGGGGGCCGCAGCGCATTTAGCGGCCCCTCGCCGCTTCTCCTCCCGCAATTCCCGTCCAGAGCTCGCGTCAGCGGTTCTCCGCGTTCTCAGCTGGAAGCGTAAGCCTTTTTACCCTGCTCGCCCTGACGCAGGAAGGGAGCAAGGTGGAAGGGCAGGCTCGCGAAAAGACATGTGCAGAATCGGGCTTTAGCCCCTGGAATTCTGGAAGGCTACCCGTTCCCATGCGGACCACTCAGGAGCGTCGGTTTGGCTGTTGTGGACCAGGCTTTAGGCTTGTCTCGAGTTTGCGGGCCTCGCTAAGATCGATGGCCCTCCCGCAATTCGGGCACGTAAACGAATCTCCCGCCGGCATCGGCTGTGAGTCCGGATCTGCATGGCCGGAAGTCTCATGAAATCGCCACGTCGTGCCGCACTCACACTTCAGGCTCAAGCTATGAGCGGTTCGCTCGAATTTCTCCACCATAAGCGACGAGCCTGAGTGGGCAGGCGCGCTCTGCGGCTGAAACGAAACGTTCAACTTCCATCGCGTTCGGACGTGCCTGAAAAACCATTTGGCGATGAAACCCAACAACACAGCCGCGAGCAGTCCGAGCGTCCAAATCGCGATCTTCGAATGCATGCGAGCGCCTCGCTATTCGTTCACGGCCATGGCTTCCGTCGCCGGCCACTCTTCGGCGAGGACGGCATACAGATATGAGTCGCGCCACTCGTTTTTCTCAAAGATGCTCTTGTGGAAGTGGGCTTCGCGGCGCATGCCGATTTTTTCCATCACGCGATACGACGCGCGATTGCGCGGATCGCACGTAGCCCACACGCGATGCAGTCCGGCGCGGCGAAAGGCGGCGTCGACCACCGCATGCGCGGCCTCTGGCATGTAGCCGCATCCCCAATAGCGCCGCGCGAGGACGTAGCCGATGTCGGCGGCGCGGTTGGGCTCGTCCTTGATGCGCAGCCCGATCGACCCGATCGCGCGCTGCTCGCCCTTCATCTCGATCGCGAGCCCCACCGAATTGCGCGGCCACTCCTTCTGCTCTTCGAGCGTGCGCGCGAGGAAGGCGCGCGTCAGCTCCAGCGTGTTCGGTCCCCAGATCAGCAGCCGAACGACCTCCGGATCGGACGCGTACTCATGAATGTCGAGCTCGTCCTCAGCACGAAACTCGCGCAGCACCAGCCGCGGCGTCTCGATCGGGAACCAGCGCGTCATCCCGGTATTTTAACGGCCCAAGCCCCCACGCAAAGAGCAAATTGGTGAATCCTGCATCCACGGTGTCTCCGCGCCCTCTGCGTCTCCTTGCCCTGACAAAGGAAGGGGGCGGCAACCTCCCTGCCTCGTTCTTTTCTCTGTGGCCTCATGCCGTATCTCAGTGCTCTCTGTGTTAAGTGGGTAGCCTCATCTTTGTCGTTTCTAGCCATTTGCTTGCCGCGCCGTAGCGTGTTTTTGGCGAAGGCGGGTCACTCCCCACCGCATTCTATTCGCCTTATATTCGCCCGAATGAAATCTGCTAATATAAGGCCTTCTTGCGCATGGCGACCATCACAAATCCGAAGGAGCGCCCCGCATTCGGCTCGGGCTTCCCCCTGAATCCCGAGCAGCGCGCGGCCGTCGAGCACGGCGAAGGACCGCTGCTGGTGATGGCGGGCGCCGGCACCGGCAAAACCCGCGTCATCACGGAACGCATCGCCACGCTCCTCGCGTCAAATCCTGATCTCGCCGGCGAACACATCCTCGGGCTCACTTTCACCGACAAAGCCGCGGCGGAAATGAAGCAGCGCGTGATGAAAGCCGCCGGAGACAACCGTGCCAAGGATGTCTGGCTCAGCACGTTCCATTCATTCTGCCTCGAGAAGATCCTGCGCGAAGCGAATCCCGAAATTCAGCCGCTCGACGACATCGACCACCGCATCCTCCTGCGGCGCAACATCGTCGAGCTCGACCTCAAGATTTTTCGCCGCCTATCCGAGCCGGCTGAATTCCTCCGCGACTTCCAAACATTTTTTTCGCGCTGCCAGGACGAGCTTGTCACGCCGGATGATTATCAGCAGTACGTCGACGACCTGCGCACCGCGCACGAAAAAACAAAATCGGCGCTCGAGCCCGACGCGCGGGCTATCGCCGAAGAAGAACTGGCGAAGGAGGAAGAGCTGGCGCGCGTCTACCGCGTCAGCGAGCGCCTGCTGCGCGAGCGAAACCTGCTCACGTTTGGTGCGCAATTGCTGCAGGCCGTCGAGCTGCTGCAAGCGGACGCGCCGCTACTCGCCCGCATGCGCGAGCAATACAAATACATCCTCGTCGACGAATTTCAGGACACCAACATCGCGCAGCTCGAGCTGCTCCGGCTGCTCGCCGGCGGCCATCGCAACATCGTCGCCGTCGGCGACCACGATCAGGCGATCTACCGCTTCCGCGGCGCGTCCTTCGGCAGCTTCACCCATTTTCTCAAGAAATTCTGCGGCGCCACCGCGTCCGGCGCGGCGCTGCAAGAAGACCAGAACGCGCAAAAACACTTTGTCTCGCTCTCGCAGAACTACCGGTCGACCCGGCGGATTCTGCGCGTAGCCGGCGAGATGATCGCGAACAACGAACGCTCCCCGCTGCTGCCGCCGAAAAACCTCACCACGGACAATCCCGAAGGCGAAAAGATCCGCATCGTGGAATTCGCGACGCCCGATGAAGAAGCGCAGTGGGTGGCGTCCGAAATCGAGCGCCTGCACGCCGCGGGCGCCCAGTTGAAAAGCTTTGCCGTCCTCTATCGCAAGCATGTGCACCGCGCGCAATTGGTCCAAGTCTTGCGCCGGCGCAAGATTCCGTTCGTGATTCGCAAGGCTTCGATCCTCGGCAACACGCTGGTGCGCGACCTGCTCGCGTGGCTGCGCCTGATCGCGCTGCCCGCGGACAACGTGGCGTGCGCCCGCATCCTCGCCGCGCCGTATTGGGCGCTCGAGCCGCGCGACTTGGTGCGGCTCGCAGAGCGCGCGGACAAAAAGCGGCCGCGAGGCGCGCTGTGGGATGCAGTCGAAGCGGCGAAGGACGAAAAACCGAAGCTCGGCGAGCTAGTCGAGACGATGCAGCGCCTGCGCCAGAGCGCCCGGAAAAAGACCATGACGGACCTGCTGGATGAATTGATCGCCACGCTCGAGCTCGCTCCCTCCGAAACCGACCGGCAATACGTCGAGCGGCTCGCCGAATTCGTGAAGGAGTGGGAACGCAAGACCGACGACACGCGCCTGCGCGATTTCATCGAGTACCTCGGATATTTCGACGAGCTCGATGGCGACATCTGCATCGAGGAAGAGATCGCGGACGATGCGGTCCAGCTGATGAGCGTCCATGCGGCGAAGGGGCTCGAGTTTCCCAATGTTTTTATTTTGCGGCTAAGCAAGCACGACTTCCCATCCGGAGTGCGGCGCCCCGTATTCGAATTCCCGGTCAAGCTGATGAGAGAGGATTTGCCGCAGGGCGATTTTCAGATCCAGGAGGAGCGGCGGCTGTTTTATGTCGCAGTCACGCGCGCACAACACCGGCTCACACTTTCGACGATCGTCAACAAGCGAAAAAGGGCCTCGATATTCCTGGAAGACATTTTGAAGGACGCAAAGATTAAGAAGCTGGACACCGCGCAGTCGGCGCCGCACGTGATCGTGCCTAACGAAGGGGAAACCGCCGCACTCGAAGTGGCGGAGCCCGATCCGGCGCCGCTCTTCCGTTCGCTGCGTGAAAACTCGAAGGCGTATTCGCGAATCGCGCTGTGGGCGAAGGCATTTCATCCGCCGCGCCCCGAGCCGCTGCAACTCAGCGCGTCCGCCATCAGCACCTACGAGACCTGCCCGATGAAATACCTCTTCCGCTACTCGTGGGGGGTTCGCGGCGGGCCGCAGGCGCAAGCGCAATTCGGAAATGTGATGCACACCACGATCAAGGAATTCGTGAGCGAGGTGAAAAAGCGCGGGAAGTCGGTGCCGCTGGAAGAAATCCTCGCCATCTTCGAGCGCGAGTGGACCTCCGCGGGATTCCCGGACGAATACCAGGAAGAGGAATACCGCAAGGCGGGCCGCGAGCAACTGGAAGCGTTCTATCACACCTACATCGCGGCGCCCGCCGACGTGCTGTATCAGGAGAAATCGTTCGAGCTGCCGCTCGAGCACGAAGTGGTCGTAACGGGGCGCATGGACCAGGTGAATCGCTGGAACAAAGGCGAAGTGGAAATCATCGACTACAAAACGGGAAAACCCCGCGACGCGAAGAAAACCGCCGTCGATCTCCAGCTCGGCATCTACGCGCTCGCTGCGCGCGAGGTGCTGGACCTCGAGCCTTCGCGCCTTGTCTTCTACAATCTTGTGAACAACGAGGCGGTGGCGACCACGCGCGACGAAAAAGCGCTCGCCGCCACGAAGCAGAAAATCTTCGAAGTGGCGGACCTCATTCGCGCGGGAGAGTTTCCGGCGAAGCCGGGCTTCGCGTGCGCGTATTGCGATTACAAACCGATCTGCCCGGCCCACGAAACGCTGGTACCGATTCGTCCGCTGGCGCCGTAGAGATGTTCTCTCTTCTCCGGGCTCTCTTCTCCGGGCTCTCTTCTCCGGGCTCTCTTCTCTGCGTCCTCTGCGTCTCCCTGCCCTGAGTCTGCTTACGGTGAAGGGTGCGGTAGAAGTTTTCTTCTCGGATCGTCTCGAGCCGCGCATATCAATGAAGCGTGCGCGCCCAAAATAAAAACGGGGCAGCTTGTGGCTGCCCCGCTTTTTATCTCTCAGAGGCTCCGTTCAAACCGGAAGCCCGGATCGGTTCCGCGCATGACTGCCAGGAACTTCTCCCCGCGAGAAGCGCGCCGAGAATTTACGTCGCTGCTCAACTCGCTCATTCATCTATAAAGGCTGCCACCAATCAAGTCAAGCAGAAAAAATCCGCGCAAGGTGCCGCGACGGAAAATTTTCAGCGCGACCCGCAATCATAATTTTCCCGCGTGCGGGCGCCTCAGCGCCCGGCCGCAATCGCGCTCTCGTAGTAGCCGGAGCGCGCGGTCACCTTCAGCCCGGGCTGCTCGACGCGCACCTCGATCGAATGAAAGTCCTTGCCCGTATTCGTTTCCGCGGGAGGATAAAACGTCAGCGTGTACTCGTTGCGGGCCTGCTCGGTCACGTCGGAGTAGAGCCGCTCGAGATCGGCGTCCTTCGATGAGAAGAACGTGTCGCCTCCGGTCAGGTTGGCGTACTTGTCCATCGAGGCGAGGCCATGCTGCGCGATGGAGCGCCCAAACGGCACCGAGCGCGTCACCGAAATCGAATAGACCGAAACGTTGGCTTCCAGAAGCGCGCGCAATGTTTCGTCAAAAGTGTGATGATTGTTGTTGGAATTGCTCCCATCGGAGATCAGGAAGATAATCTTACGGCGGTCGCGCGGACGCGAACGAAGCATTTCGCCGGCAGCGTAGACCGCATCGTCCAGGGAATTCGTGCTCTTGCCGCGCATGGATCCGTGCTGGGGCGCGCCGGTCGCGGTGGGCACCGGCTGGCCGTTGATAAACGGACCGGCCGTCGTGGGATCGGAAATGGTCTGCGTGGGATGCGAACCGAGCTCGAGGCGCTTGAGCTGCGTGAATAGCTGATCGTTGTTGGTCGAAAAATCGGACACCAAGTCGGGATACTGGTCGTAGGTCACGAGAGACACCTCATCGCTCGGGCCGAATCCACCGGCGATCGCCTCGAGGCTCTTTTGCACCTGCGTGACCGCGCGGTCCGGGAGATCGTTATCGATGAGAACGACGGTAGACAGCGGAATGGCGTCCGACGAGAATCCCGTGATCTTCTGCGCGACGTTGTCGGAGAAAAGACGGAAGTCATCCTTCCCAAGCCCCGCGACGAGCTGGCCCTTCGAATCTTTCACGGTCACCGGAACGATGACGACGCGAGTTGTAGGCCCGATGATGGTCGGTGGCTGCTGGGGCCGCGCGCTTTGCCGCGCGGCGGGCGCACCGAGTGTGGGAGCCGCGGGCGAATTCGCCTGGGATTGCGCGCCAGTGGAAACGCCGAGGAGCAGGATGATTGCAGCCAACAGCGTCATTCGAATCATGAGGTCTCGATTCCGCCCGCAGGCCTTGCAACTGAAATTCGGCCAAACATCCGGGAGCGTCTCCGCAGCATCGTACCAGTTTAAACCGTTCCCCAAGGAGATTCTACAATGCGGCTGACCAGCCTCGCGGCAGGAATTCTGACCCTCGCCATTGGCGCGTATCCGGTGGCGAGCACGATCGCGTCTCGCGCGGCCGCCGCGCCGCGCCGCGCGTTTGCCGCAGCACAGGAGGAAGCGCCGCCAGGACCGATGGGAACGACGCGGGACGACGTTCCGCCGCAAGCGCAACAGGATCAGACGCAGCGGCTGCCCGAGTCTTCGCAGCCATTGACTGCGGCGACCACCGTCGTGAACGTCTTCGCCACGGTGCGCGACCACCACAACGAGATCGTCACCGACCTGACGAAAGATGATTTCAGGATTTACGAGGACGGGGTCGAGCAGAAGGTCAGCTACTTCAGCAAGGAAGTGAACCTGCCGATCACGCTGGGGCTGCTGATGGACACGAGCTACAGCATGCACAACACTCTGGTGGCGGAGCAGGACGCGGCATCGCGGTTCGTGCGCGAAGTCCTGCGTAAGAAGGATGAGGCCCTCGTGATGACGTTCGACACCGACATCAACTTGCTGGCGGATTTCTCGGAGGACCCCTCGGTGCTCGATCGCGCGATCCGCCGCGCGACGATCAACGTGGACGCCTCCGGAATCGGCGGCACCGGCGGAACGATCCCCTCGCAAGGCGGCGGAACCGATCTCTACGATGCGGTCTATCTGGCGTGCAACGACGAACTCGCCCATGAGGCGGGCCGTAAAGCGATCGTCCTGCTGACGGATGCGGAGGACACGGGCAGCAAAGTGAGCCTCGGCCAAGCTGTCGAGGCGGCGCAACGCGCTGATTCCGTGATCCACGTGATTTTGATCATCGACCCGCGCGAGACCGAAGGATACGGACCAGGAGTGGCGATGAGAATGACGTCCGACACGGGCGGACGCGTGATCAACGTGCGACACGGTAATGATTTGGAGAAAGCGTTCGACGAAATTTCGACGGAACTGCGCTCTCAGTACGTACTTGGCTACTATCCGTTAAATCCGAAGCACGACGGCACTTTCCGCAGGATCAAGGTCGACGTGCACCGTCCCGACATGAAGATCCTCGCGCGCAAGGGATACTACGCGCCCGGAAGCTAGCCTGGTCTAATTAGCTCTTGAAAATGAATGAGCTAAACAAAAAGGCGTTCGGCGGATTGCTGCGCCTTTTCGCCACCATCGCAGCGCTGTTGTTCCTCCCGGCGTGGACCCTCGATTACTGGCAAGCCTGGATTTTCCTGTTGGTATTCTTCGCGCCGGTCCTGGGGATCACTTTATACCTCATGAAAAATGATCCGGCGCTGCTGGAGAGGCGAGTCGATGCGGGTCCGGGCGCGGAGAAAGAGCGCGTGCAAAGGATCATACAGACTCTGGCGGCGATCGCGTTTGTCGCTGTGATCGCTTTTCCGGCGTTCGATCATCGTTTCGGCTGGTCCACGGTGCCCGCGTGGGCGGCGGCGGCCGGGGATTTCCTTGTTGCGCTCGGGCTCGTCTCTATTTTTTTCGTATTCAGAGAGAACACGTATGCCTCGGGAACCATCGAAGTCGGCGCGGACCAGAAAGTGATATCGACAGGGCCATACAAACTGGTGCGGCATCCGATGTATGCGGGAGCGATCGTGATGCTTCTCGGGGTGCCCGTCGCGCTGGGTTCATGGTGGGGGTTGCTGGCGGTCGTTCCCATCGCGCTGGTGATCGTGTGGAGGCTTGTTGATGAGGAACGATTTCTAGCCCGGAACCTGCCGGGCTATTCAGAGTATCGAAACAAAGTGAAATATCAGCTCGTTCCGCTCGTGTGGTAAGCCCGACAGCGTCTACCGCGGGGATGGATCGCCGGCAGTGGCGGCGACCGCGTAATAGCCCTTGCGCGTGCGGACGATGAGGCCCTTGCGATCCGTCTCGACCTCGATTTTGCGGTACTCGCCCCTGGGCGGCGGTCCCGATGGCGAATAGGCGATGTAATACTGGCTGCGCAACTCGGCTCCAATGTCGAGGAACGATTGCGAGAGATCGTCGATGCGGTACGGGAAGAAGGCCTGCCCGCCTGTCTGATCCGCGAAGTTCTGCAGAATTTTGTCGCCGGGATCGAGATTGTACTTCTTGGGTCGGCTCGGCTCGTCCACCGAAAGCCAATCAGTGTTGGTACTAACGGTGAAGATGGCCGCCTCGGAGCGAATCGCGGCGTCGGTGGCGTCGCTGAGGGCGTGATCGCTCAGATTGTCGTTGCCGTCGCTGATGATGATGATGACGCGGCGAACTTCCGATTCCCCGCTCCTTGGGATTGGCGCGTGCCCGAGTTTTTCCGAAGCCATCACGATCGCGTCGTTCAGAGCCGTGCCGCCGCCGGCGCGCTGCTCCTCGATTGCCGATTGCAGCAGCGAAAAGTCCTCGGTGTAGTCCTGAATGATCTGCGGCTCGTTGTCGAACGTCATCAGGAACGCCTCGTCCTTCTCGCGGCGAATCACCTTCGAGAGGAAATCAGTGGCCGCATCCTTCTCGAACTGGAGGCGCGGGCGAATGCTGTTCGACGTGTCGAGGAGCACGCCGATGCGAAGCGGAAGATCCGTCTCACTGCCGAAAAAGCGAATCTGTTGCGGCCTGCCATCTTCGAGCACCGCGAAATCGCCTTTATCGAGGTCGGTGATGAAATCGTGGTGATGGTCCATCACGGTCACGACGAGATGGACGAGGCCCGTGGTGGAAACGAGCGGAGGCACAGTTGGGGCGGGCGGCTGCGGAGCTTGCCCCTCCTGCGAACTGGCAGCCCCTGTGGGCGGGGGCGTGGCGGGGGGCGGAGTTTGCTGGCCGCGCGCCAGAGCGATGGAGAACACGAGCACGGCGAGCGCTAGAAATGCGGGCGAAACGAAAGCAGCTACGCGTCTGGCCGTGCGGCGATTCACAGCCGCGATTATAGGTATTCTCGCAGGAGAGCGTCAATCAAAGTGGAATCGGCCTTCGCGGCGCTTCCGAGCGCCACGAGATAGTCGCGAAGCTCGGCAGGCAGCGGCGCGCGGATTTCTATGCGCTTCGCGGTGCGCGGATGATCGAATGCCACGCGGGCGGCATGAAGAAAATTCCGTCCCAACGGCGCGAGAAGCTGCGAATCGACGCGTTCCTGGCGGGGCGCACCGTAGAGCGTGTCGCCGACCACAGGACATCCGAGCGCCGAAAAATGGACGCGAATTTGGTGGGTGCGGCCCGTGCGCAGATCGGCTTCGATGAAGGTGAACGCCCCGAAGCGCAGGCGTGCGCGCCAATCCGTGCGAGCGGCGCGGCCTTCGCGGCGGCGCGCCGTCATGCGGGATCGGCGGCGCAGGTCGCGCGAAACGGGAAGATCGACGGTGCCTGCTTCGCCTTTGATCTTTCCGTGCAACAACGCGACGTAGGTTTTCTGCACCAGGCGATCCTGGAAATCCTCCACGAGCTTGCGATGAGCTTCGTCCGTGCGCGCCACGACAATTGCCCCCGAGGTGTCTTTGTCGAGCCGATGCACGATGCCGGGACGCAGCGGACCGCCGATAGTCGAGAGCCCCCCGCTGCCAAATCGGTACAGCAGCGCAGCGACAAGCGTGCCCGCGTTCGCGCCCGCGCCGGGGTGCACGATCATTCCGGCGGGCTTGTTGACGACGGCAACGTCCGCGTCTTCGTAGAGGACGTCGAGTGGAATGGCTTCGGCTTCGACACCCGCAGGCGGCGGAGGCGGAATTTCGACCGCGACATGTTCTCCGGGCGCGACGCGATGCGAAGCGCGGCGCGACGCGCCGTCCACCTGCACGCGGCCTTCGTCCATCAGCGATTGAATGCGCGCGCGGCTCAGTTCGGGAAGCCGCGACACGAGAAAGCGGTCCAGCCGTTGACCGGCGTCTTCCGCGGAAACGACGAATTCGCTGTGAGTGGCGGGATTCACTTGAGATGACAATTAGCGGCCAGCCGCGCGCGCCGGTTCCCGCGAGATCGGCGCTTCGCCGCGGAGCCCGCGCCACCATAAGAACGCGCCGGTGAAAACGAGCCCGACGCTCACAAGCTGCATCAGCGAAACCGAATCGTGGAACATCAGCGTGCGGCCCGGATCATCGCGCAGGAATTCGATCGTGCCCCGCTCGAGTCCATAGAGAAAGAAATACGCGCCGATCAGCTGGCCGGAAAACCGCTGGCGCGTCCCGAGCCAAACGATCAGCAGAAAATTCACAAATTCCGCGCCGGCCTCGTAAAGCTGCGTGGGATGCAGCGAGATATTCAACGGCGTGCCGGAAATCCGCGCGGCGATGGGATTGGTGAACGTCACGCCCCACGGCAGCGACGTCGGCTTGCCGTAGCAGCACCCCGCGACGAAGCAGCCCACGCGGCCAATCGAGTGGCCCAGCGCCACCGGAGCGGCACAAAGATCGAACACGCCGAGCAGCGGCAATTTGTGCAGCCGCGTGTAGAAAAGAACCCAAAGAATTCCGCCGACCACGCCTCCGTAAAATGTGCCAGCCGATTGAAACGTCCCGAGGCTGAAAATGTCGCGCGGATTCGCGATGAAGTAATCCCACATGCTGACGACGTACCACAGCTTCGAGCACACCAGCGCGATGAGGATGCCGTATACGCCGAGATTCCAGATCACGCGAGGATCAAGACCCGCTCGCGGCGCCTGCCGGTAGGCCCACCACAGGCCCAGCAGAAATCCGGCGGCGGCCAGCACACCATAGGTGTAGATCGTGACCGGGCCAAATTGAAAGAGGACTGGATGCATGTTATGCGCGCTCGTGCGTAGGATGCCGCCAATCGCGCAGGAGTTCGAGGATCACCAGGCCCGCGCCGACCACGATCGCGGAATCCGCCAAATTGAAAGTGTACCAGTGGTGCGTGCCGATGTAGAAATCGACGAAGTCCGTGACGCTGTGGTGCAGCACGCGATCGAGCACGTTCCCCACCGCCCCGCCGAGAATCAGCGTCATCCCGCTGCGCCCCGGCCAGCCCCCCGCGCGTCCCGTGATAAGCAGCCACACGATCAGCCCGATCACGGCCGCGGAAAAGACGATCAGCAGCGGCGCGCGCCACGGCATGTCCGAATCCGCGAAGAGGCCGAAAGCGACGCCCGGATTGCTCGTGTGAATTAGATTCAGCATGCCGGGAACGAGCTCGCGCGACGACCCGGACGGCATCAAGCGATCGACGGCATATTTCGTGGCCTGGTCCGCAGCGAGGACAGCGAGACCAAGCAGAACCAGAGGCCAGGCCGAGCGTGAACCCGACCTCATCAGGATTTCGGGCTCGCTGCGAGCGCGCCGCCATCGCCTTCGATTTCATTCAGCGCGGCGACGCAGCGTTCGCAAACGGTTGGGTATTCGGCGTTTTCGCCCACGTGCGTCGAGTAGTTCCAGCACCGCTCGCATTTCGCGCCGAGGGCGTGTTCGGCGCGGATCGCGAGCCTTCCCGGACCGCCGGCAGCCGCGCCCCCATTCGGGCCGGAAGATTCGATCTCCACCTGCGAGACAATAAAGAATCCCGGAAGATAGGCTGCGTATCGCCGCAACAATGCTTCCTGCGCACCAGATGCGGTCAGGATGACGCGCGCTTCGAGATTGGCGGAGATGGTTTTCTGCGCCCGCATCGGCTCGAGAACTTTCAGCACTTCCTCGCGCACGGCGAGCAGGCGATCCCAGTTGGCTGCGCGCTCGGAATCGAGACCCCGCTCGAGATGCTCGGCCGATGGAAAGAGCGCCATGTGGACGCTTTCCGGGTCGGTCGCGGCGCGCGGCAAGAATTTCCAAATTTCCTCAGCCGTGAAAACGAGAATCGGCGCAACGAGCCGGAGCAGCGCCCCCGCAATGCGATAGACCGCGGTCTGCGCGGAGCGCCGCCCGCGATTTTTCGGCGCGAACGTATAGAGGCGGTCCTTGAGCACGTCGAAATAAAAGGCGCTGAGATCGACCGTGCAAAAACCATGGATCGCATGGTAAATGCGATGGAATTCGAAATTCGCGTACCACCCGCTGCATTCGCGGACAAGCTGCGCCGTCCGGCCCAGCATCCACGCGTCCATTTCCCACAGATCGGCGTCGGCGAGCGCGTCGCGCGCGGGATCGAAATCGAAAAGATTCGAGAGCGCGAAGCGGAAAGTATTGCGAATCTTGCGATACGCCTCGGAGAGCTGCGTCATCATCGCCGGCGAATTCCGCATGTCCGCCGTGTAGTCCTGCGACACCACCCACAGTCTCAATAAATCCGCGCCCCACTTGTCGACGATTTCCTTCGGATAGAGCGCGTTGCCGAGGGACTTCGACATCGGCTTGCCTTCTTCGTCCAGCGTCCAGCCGTGCGTCACCACTTGTTGGTACGGAGCGCCGCCGCGCGTGCCGATGCCGACGAGCAGCGAGCTTTGGAACCAGCCGCGGAATTGATCGGGCCCTTCGAGATACACCTGCGCGGGCCAGTGAAGTCCGTTGGCCTCGGTGAGCACGGAAAGATGCGTCGAGCCGGATTCGAACCACACGTCGAGTATGTCGTTCTCCTTTTGCAGCTTCGCGGAGCCACACGCGCACTTCGTTCCGGGCGGCAGCAACTCCTCCGCCGAGTGCGTGTACCACGCGTCCGAGCCTTCGCGCTCGAAAAACGGCAGTACGTGGCGCAGCGCGGCCGGGTCCGTCAAATTGTTGCGCTCTCCGCACCCCTCACAGCGAAAAACGATCAGCGGCACGCCCCAGAATCGCTGCCGCGAAATCGTCCAGTCCGGCCGGTCGGCAATCATGCCGCGCATACGGTCGCGTCCCCACGCGGGGAGCCATTTCACTTTCTCGATTTCCGCGAGCGCAGTCGCGCGCAGCGGCGGCGCTTTTGGCGCAGGAACCGTCTCCGATCCCGCATCCATTTGAATGAACCACTGCTCGGTGGCGCGGAAGATCACGGGATTGTGGCAGCGCCAGCAGTGCGGATAGCTGTGCGTGATTTTCTGTTCCGCGAGCAGCATGCCGTTGCGCTTCAGCAGCTCGATGATGAAAGGGTTCGCCTCAAAGACGCCCTTGCCCTTGTATTCGGGCAAGCCTTCGACGAACCGGCCGTCGTCGTCAAGCGGTGCGTAGACCTTGAGCCCGTACTCTTGCCCAGCACGATAGTCCTCGATACCGTGCCCCGGCGCCGTGTGGACGATTCCGCTTCCCTGCTCGAGGTTCACGTGATCGCCGAAAACCGCCGGCAATTCGCGGTCCAGAAACGGATGCTTGAATTTCGCGGTAGCGAAAGCCTTGCCGGGAACAGCATCCGCTCGCGACACGAATTCCAGGCCGGTCGCGGCCGCGACGCGATCCACTAACTGTTCGGCAAGGATGTAGGTATCTCCGTTGGCGTCCGTCGCGAGCACGTACGCGAGATTCTTATTGAATGCCAGCGCCATGCTGGCCGGCAGTGTCCAAGGAGTCGTCGTCCAGACGATGGCGTAGAGCTTGCCCTTGGCGCCGGCGTACCCCGAATATTCAACGACCGGATACCTCACCCAAATCGAAGGGCTCGTGTGGTTTTCGTACTCGACCTCGGCCTCGGCAAGCGCGGTGCGGTCATACATGCACCAGTAGACCGGCTTCAGTCCGCGATACACGTAGCCCTTCTCAAGGAAATCGAGGAAAGCCCCTGCGATCGAAGCCTCCATCGAAGGATCCATCGTGAGGTAAGGCTTGTCCCATTGCCCGAAGATGCCAAGCCTCCGGAATTCGCGCTTGTGAATCTCCACATAACCTGCCGCGAATTCGCGGCACATGCGGCGGAACTGGGCGGCGTCCACTTTCGTCGTCTTGCCCCCGAGCTTCTTTTCCACCTGCGTCTCGATGGGCAGCCCGTGGCAATCCCACCCGGGAATGTAAGGCGAACGAAACCCTGACATCGTCTTCGACTTGACGATCATATCCTTCAGCACTTTGTTGAGCCCGGTGCCCAGATGGATTTCGCCCGTGGGATACGGCGGCCCGTCGTGCAGGACGAAGAGCGGCGCTCCGCTGCGCGATTCGAGTATGCGGCGGTATAGCCCAGACTGTTCCCAGGCGGCCAGCTGCTCGGGCTCGCGCTCGGGCAAACGCGCCTTCATCGGGAAGTCAGTCTTGGGCAGATTCAGGGTGCTTTTCAGGTCGATGGTTTTTGCCATCCTGGGGTATCGAGAACCTTTCTTCGTTGCAACCCGGCGGATCAAGACACTTTGCTCTGGTGCCCGTGTGGCCCTATGTATTACAAGATGGCGCGGCGGAAACCGGAATTTCGGGTCAACCGTCGTATGTTACAATGAAAAGGAAAGCGTGTCAGCCGTGGGGGGAGACGAGACATCCTTTTCCGCAAATAAGCGTCTAACTTTTGTATACCGGCCGGACTAGGGGTAAGGCAACCTACATGTCAGATTTTGGCGCGAGACTCGACGAAGCGGGTCGCTCGGCAAGTGAGCCGACGCTGAGGCTTGGGCGGGCGGCCGCGCCTGTGGCGCACGGGTCTTCCCTGAAAAGCCTGCTTTCCAACCTCAAGGACTTCCTCACGGAGCGGCCTGCCAAGGCGCGTCCGGGAGCGCCCACTTCGTTTGACATGCCTGGATTCGGCGCGGGATTCGGCGGCAACATCAAGGAATTCTTCCGTTCGGGGCCGCGCGGCCGCGTGAAGTCCGATCTGCTCGTGAATTGGGACGAAGAGCCCAGCCTCTGGCAGAACATCCGCGATCTGATCGTCCCTCGCAAGCTGCCGCCGCTGAAGACGACGAGCCAGCCGATAGCCGTGCCGGAAATTTGGTCGAAAAACCGGCAATTCTCCAAGGTGCAGCTGGTTTCGATTCTCGTCCACGTGGTCGCGATAGCGCTGATCGTGCTGGGGCCGTTGTTGCTGCCTGAGTGGCTCTCACCGTACACCACAAAGGCGGGCCCCGTGGACATGACGCCGATCGACACCACGATCTCACCCTACTTGCATATCATCAAACCATCCACGAAGCGCGCGGGCGGCGGTGGCGGCCAGCACGATTTGGCGCCGGCGGCAAAGGGGCAAGCGCCGAAGTTTTCCTATACGCAGATCTCGCGCCCGCTCGTGCATCCGCCTTTGCATCCGGAGATCGCGGTAACTCCCACAATTCTGGGTAATCCGGCGATCGTCGTGCCCAATAACCTCATGAAAAACTGGGGGGATCCGCTGGGCAAGACGAACAACGATTCCATGGGCAATGGCCGCGGAAACGGCGTCGGGAATGGGAACGGGAACGGGCTGGGACCCGGCGAGCAATATGGCACCGGCGGCGGGACTCCGACCGAAGTCACGGGTGGTTACGGGTATCCGGTTTGCCTATATTGCCCGCGAGCCGATTATAGCGACGCTGCCATGAAGGTGAAGGTGCAGGGCGTGGTCGTGCTCGAGGCGGTCATCACGGCAGATGGGCGCGTGACGGACGTACATGTTGCCAAGGGCCTGGGCTTCGGTCTCGATGAGAAGGCGGTGGAAGCCGTTCGCACCTGGCGATTGACGCCGGCGCGCGGTCCGGACGGAAAGCCTGCGGCAGTACGAGCGCCCATCGAAGTCACGTTCGCGTTGTATTGAAGCCCTGCAAGTCCCATCCGCGTCCGTGGCTCGTTGGAACATCGCGGTCGGAATCCCACAATGAGAGGTAACCAACTAGACCCACGCGCCCCGATGACGGCGTTGCTTCTGCTACGATGAGCGGCATGAAAAGACAATTTCAACTGGGGATTCTCCTTTCCGCGGTCGCGCTGGCGTTCGTGCTGCCGGCATCGCCGCAAACTGGGTCGATCGAATTCGTTGCGCAGGCGACGCCCACCGACGGCCTCCAGGAACCCGTGCGCGGCTTTCCGATTTTCCTGCTCACCAAGAGCTACGAAGGAATCTGCAAGGAAGCCAGCGAGACCACGCCGCCGCCCGATATGGACGGCTTCATCAAAAAGCTCGACGTCTCGCCGGAGCTCAAGGCGTGGATGAAGAAGAATCACTGGGTCACGCTCAACGGCGAGGATTTCATCCATATGCTGAAAGTGCCCGACGTCATGGACGTGCCCGAATTTTACAAAGCGTACCGCGAACGAAACGCCGGCGACGAAGCCTCGAATTTTCCAGACCCGAAGTTCAAACCATCCGATCAGCAAAAACATCCGGACAAGTACGCGCGGCTCCAAAAGGAATACGAAGACGCAATCCGCGCTTTCATGGAGGCGCACCCGGAGAGCATCGACGGAATCGACGGAAACCTGACGGACGTCGACCCGAGTGCGAAATGGAACGAGATCACGGGGAAACACGACACCCTGGTCCGCCAGCACGAACTGAATCTGGCTGAATCCAAGTATCTCGTTGCCCGCACGCAAACGGACCTTCAAGGCCAGGGCGTCCTGCGCGACGTGCCGCCGGGAACCTACTGGCTGAGCTCGCTCAACGTGGCTGCGCAGGTCGGAGACGCGCACCCGAAGTGGGACGTGCCCGTCACAGTCGAGCCGGGCAAGACGGAACACGTCGCCCTCTCGAACGTGAACGCGCTGCCGCCGTCGTTTGTAGCTCCATAATCCTCGCGGGTGCATGAGCGAACCTCGCGACATCGCCCGCTGGATCGGCCAACTGGCCGATTCGGACCCTGCGCAACGCAACGCCGCCGCAGCCCTGCTGTATCGCGAAGGCGCCTCGCTCTGCGCATCCGCCACAAGCAAATGGATGAACGATCCCGAATTTCGCGCACTCGTGCGTTCGGACGAGTGCACAGTGGGAATCGCCGTACAGCCAAAAACATTCGAAGCGATCCGCGCGGCCCACGGCTCGCCCCGTCTCGCCGATGTGCCTCCCGATCAGGACGCCAAGGAATTCGAGCTGCCGATCGGCGGAGCGCATTTCGACATTCTCACCACGCGCGAGCCGGCCGGCGCGGGAGCCATCGCGCGATACCTGCAAAAGTTCGGCGACGGAATCCAGCAAATTGAAATCAACGTGAGCGACGTCGATCGCGCGACGGAGATTCTGCGCGCCCGCTTCGGGATCAACCCCGTGTATCCGGCAACGCGCCCCGGCGCCGACGGCACTCGAGTGAATTTCTTCCTCGCACCCGCACAAGGCAAGAAAGCCCTCATCGAGCTCGTCGAAGCAACTTAGCGGCACCCAAGAAAGTACAAAGAGACGCAATCTATTCCTAAGCGCGGGACGCGCGGCACAAGTTAGCCCAGCGCGGAAGCGCTGGGAAGGCATGGCGAAAGAGATCGCAAGCGCCGTAGGCGCGACACCCTTCTCCGAAGGGTGAAAGCGTAAGCTTTGCCACCGAGAGCTATTCCCCGCTCTGCTCGAGCAGCTTGGCCACGAGCGCGGTCCACCCGGTCTGATGGCTGGCGCCAAGCCCAAACCCGGTGTCGCCGTGAAAATATTCGTAAAAAAGAATGTGGTCGCGCCAGTAAGGATCGCTCTGCAAAAGCGCGTTATCGCCGTAGACAGCGCGGCGCCCGTCCCGCCGCAGAAAAATCCCCGAAAGCCGCCGCGCCAGATCGCTCGCCGCCTCCCATAGATTCTTCTTCTGCCCCGAGCCCGTCGGAAATTCCACCTGAAACTCGTCGCCGTAGTAGTAGTGAACTCGCTGTATCGATTCCATCAGCAGAAAATTCATCGGAAACCACACCGGCCCGCGCCAATTGGAATTCCCGCCGAAAAGATTGCTGGTGGATTCGCCCGGCTCGTAATCGACGGAGGAAGAATGGCCGTCGACATCGAGCATGTAGGGATGGTCCTTGTGGAATTTCGAAAGCGCGCGGATGCCGTGCGGAGAAAGAAACTCGTTTTCATCAAAGACGTATCGGTAGATTCGCTCGAGTTTCTTGCGGTTGGCGATCGTGAGCAGCAGGCGCGGCCCCTGCTCCGTGTGCCGGCTCATGTCCACGTGCTCGCCGACGTCCGGGTGATGATCGAGGAACCAGCGCATCCGGCGCGAAAATGAGGGCAAGTTTGCAAGATCTTCGGGCTCGAAGGTTTCAACCGCGAAGAGCGGAACGAGGCCGACCATGGAGCGCGCCCTCATCCGGATGTGGCGGCCGTCGCTGAGGTGAAGCATGTCGTAATAAAATCCATCCGCTTCGCTCCAAAGGCCGATCCCCTCTCCTCCCATGTCATTCATGGCCTGCGAGATGTAAACGAAGTGCTCAAAAAATTTGCTCGCCACATCTTCATACGCGGGATCTTCGTGCGCCAGCTCGATGGCCATCGCGAGCATGTGAAGGCAAAACGCGGCCATCCAGCTCGTGCCGTCCGATTGCTCGATGAAATTGCCGTCTCCGAGCGGCCGCGAACGGTCGAAGACCCCGATGTTGTCGAGCCCGAGGAAGCCGCCCTGAAAGACATTTTTCCCCTCGGGATCCTTTCGATTGACCCACCAGGTAAAGTTGATGAGCAATTTGTGAAAGACGCGCTGGAGAAAGTTGCGATCGGGCTTCCCGCTGATGCGCCCCGTAATTTTGTAGACGCGCCACGCGGCCCATGCTTGCACCGGCGGATTGACGTCCGAAAAATTCCACTCGTACGCGGGCAGCTTGCCGCTCGGGTGCATGTACCATTCGCGCATGAAGAGAACCAGTTGCTCTTTGGCGAACTCAGGGTCGATTGTGGCCATCGTCACGCAGTGAAATCCGAGGTCCCACGCCGCGTACCACGGGTATTCCCATTTATCGGGCATCAGGATCACATCAGAATTGTAGAGGTTCGTCCAATCGTGGTTGCGCCCGAAGCGGCGCCGCGGATCGGGAGCGGGCTCCGTGGAATCGCCATCGAGCCAGCGTCGCACTTCGTAGTGGTAGCTCTGCTTGCTCCAAAGCAGCCCGGCGAAGGCCTGGCGTTGGACGAGCCGCGCGTCTTCGCTCGCTTTCGGATGCGCGCGAGCGGCGAAGAATTCGTCCGCCTCCTTCACGCGCTGGACGAAAACAGCGTCGAACGACTCGCCGAACACCTGGCTGGCCTGCGTCGGCCGCTCCGATGGATTGCGATCGGTGAAGCGCAGGCGAAGCCTCCGGCTTTTCCCCGGCGGAATCTCGCAAACGTAATGCGCGGCCATCTTCGTCCCTGAAAGCGCAGGATTGACGGCGGATTTATCGCAGCCGATTAGATAGCGGTGAAAGGCGTCTTTCACGTAGGGCGTGCGATTCTCTTCGTTGTAAAGCCGCTCGGTGTTGGTTTCGTTGTTGGTGAAGAGCAACTCGGGATTGCCTTCGGCGAGCAGCCAGCGCATGCCGTAGTGATAGTCGTGCATCTCGACGACCTTCGCGCCCGGCACTCCATCCACCCACGCGACGTGCGGCATATCGTAAGGGTCGCCCCAGCTCCAGCGGTTGCGAAACCATAGCGTAGGCAGCGCGTGCAGCCGCGCGGGTTCAGGCCCGCGGTTCCACGCCGTGATACGAACCAGCATTTCTTCCGCTGTTGCTTTGGCGTACTCGACGAAGATGTCGAAGTATCGGTTCTCGCCAAAGATTCCGGTGTCGATCAGCTCGTATTCCGGATCGTGGCGCGAGCGCCGCCTGTTTTCGGCGACGAGCTGGTCGTACGGATACTCGGCGTGCGGATATTTATAGAGAAATTGCAGGTACGAACCCGTGGGCGTCGCCTGAAGGTAGTAGTAACACTCCTTGACGTCCTCGCCGTGGTTTCCCTCGAGATTCGTGAGCCCGAAAAGCCGCTCCTTCAGAATGGGATCCTTCTCGTTCCAGAAGGCGAATGCAAAGCAGATGTGTTGATGGCGGTCGCAGATGCCGCCGATGCCGTCTTCGCCCCAGCGATAGGCGCGCGAGCGGGCGTGATCGTGCGGAAAATAGTTCCAGGCGTCGCCGTTGGGGCTGTAGTCCTCGCGGACCGTCCCCCACTGGCGCTCGGAAAGATAAGGCCCCCAGCGCTTCCAGTGGATCTCGCGCTCGACGCTCGCTTGAAGCCGCTCTTCCTCTTTGGTCATTTCCCCACCCGAATGCCCGCCCAAGCAATTTAGCGTGCTCGAATGGCGCGAGGCAAGGCGCAGCACGGTTTTTCGCGAGAGGCCGTAGCGCAATCGCCACTCGATTCTGTATTCTCGATATGCCGCCCATCCAAAGGCGAACCACCTTGGCACAGCTGACAACCGAAGTGCTACCTCCGGCAGAATCCGACGCCCCTTCGTGGCGG
Source organism: Candidatus Acidiferrales bacterium (assembly GCA_049279635.1). Classification (GTDB taxonomy): domain Bacteria; phylum Acidobacteriota; class Terriglobia; order Acidiferrales; family UBA7541; genus Palsa-295. The sequence goes on along the minus strand of JBAPOM010000104.1, from coordinate 1,812 downwards.
ATCCGCGCGCTGCTTTCCCTGATGGTGGTGGCCACGGCCGTGGTCGCCCCGATGCCCTTTCTGGGCAACGCGTCGGGCCACGACTTCCAATTTCACGTCGCCTCGTGGATGGAAACCGTGAGCCAGTGGCGCGAAGGAAGCCTCTATCCGCGCTGGGCCGAGTGGGCCAACTGGGGCTTCGGCGAGCCGCGCTTCATTTTCTATCCGCCCGCGTCGTGGATGATCGGCGCGGTGATGGGACTGGTCCTGCCGTGGCGCGTGGTGCCGGGTGCGTTCATCTGGCTCGCGCTGATCGCCGCCGGGATGGCGATGTGGAAGCTCGCCCGCGAGTGGCTCGACGGGCCGCAGGCGGCGGTTGCGGCCGTGCTCTATGCCGTCAATCCGTACCAGCTTGTGATGGTCTATTACCGCAGCGATTTCGCCGAGCTGCTGGCCGGCGCTTTGTTCCCGCTGGTGCTGTGGGGAGCGGTGCGTATCTCGCGCGGCGAATGGCGGCAGGTTCCGTGGCTCGCGGCAGTCTTCGCCGGAATCTGGATTTCGAATGCGCCCGCCGCGGTGATCGCGACCTATTCGCTGGCGCTGGCGATTGCCGTCGGATGTATCGTGCGGCGCAGCTTCCGGCCGCTGATTCCGGGCGCGACGGCGATGGCGGCCGGATTCGGGCTCGCGGCATTCTACATTTTGCCCGCGGCGTGGGAACAGCGGTGGGTGCAGATCGACCAGGCGCTCGCGGATCACTTCCGACCCGTGCAGAATTTTCTCTTCACCCATGCGAACGCGCCCGATTTCATGAAATTCAACTGGCGCGTCTCATGGGCCGCGCTCGGAGCCATCCTCGTGACGATCGCGGCAACGGCCGCTGCCTCGCGCCGCCGGCGCGAGGCGCCCGACGTGTGGTGGATCGTAGCGACGATCGGAGCGGCGGCGTTGTTCCTGATGACGCCCCTCAGCGCCTTGGCATGGGGGTATCTGCCCAGGCTTCAGTTCTTGCAATTCCCTTGGAGATGGCTCGAGGCGCTCGGCGTGGCCTACGCGCTTTTCTTTGCGGCAACGACGGGCTGCGTGAAAAAACCGGCGGCGCGGCTACTGACGGCGCTGATCCTCGTCGCGACCGTCGGCGCGGCCATCGCAATCATCCGCACGGGATGGTGGGATCCGACGGACGTCCCCACCGTGGCAGCGCAAATCAGCTCCGGGCACGGCTACGAAGGCACGGACGAGTACATGCCCCTCGGCGGCGACCGTTACCAGCTGCCCGGCAATCCCGACGAGGACACGCGGCCGGATGACGTCTCGGCCGACCCCGCGCCGCGCGTCGCCATGGTCGATCCGGATTCCGGCGAAATCGTTGCGGCGAAGGGCGCGCGCATTCACGTCCAGCAATGGAATGCGGAGCACAAAATCATCGCCGCAGATAGCGCGGCTCCGATTCGAATCGCCCCGCGCCTCCTCGCCTACCCCGCCTGGCAAGTGAAACTGGACGGCGCAGCCGCGCGATACGACATACTGCCCGAAACAACGCAGATGATCATCTCGCTGCCCGCTGGCGACCACCGCATCGAAATCCAATTCCGCCGAACGTGGGACCGAACAGCCGGCGGCGCAATTTCGATTGTCACTGCAGCAACGCTGCTCGGATTCGCACTCAGGCGCCGTACGACGTCGTAGCGCCGGCGTCGCCTTTGTAGCGGCCGCTTCCGCGATCTGTGCGGAAGTGGGCTCTTCGCTCTTCGCCTTTGAACTTCCGGGTGCCCCATCCTCGGTTTGTGAGGGTGGGGCCTTTGCGCTGTGCGTTCCGGTACCCTGATCGGT
>JBAPOM010000103.1:0-4893 GCA_049279635.1 Candidatus Acidiferrales bacterium | reverse complement strand
GTACAAGCCGCTCGTCGCACTCTAAAATATTCCTTTGCCAGGGAGCCCAATGAAACACAAGATCACGTCAATTCCCGGCGACGGAATCGGACCCGAAGTTTCGCGCGCCGTGCGCGAAATCATCGCGGCAGCAGGCGTCGAAGTTGAATGGGAAGACACAGAAGCCAAGGGCGACATCCACGAGCACGGCGCGGCGTCGATCCGCCACGCGGTCGTCGAGTCCATCCGCAAGAATCGCGTGGCGCTGAAAGGACCTCTTGCCACCGCCGTCGCGAGCGGGCCGCCGAGCATCAACGTCGCGCTGCGCAAGGCGCTCGATCTTTTCGCCAACGTGCGCCCGGTGAAGAATCTCGAAGGCGCTCCCTGCCGCTACCAGGACGTCGACCTGGTCCTGATTCGCGAGAACACCGAGGATTTGTACGCCGGCCTCGAACACACCGTGGTGCCGGGCGTCGTCGAAAGCCTGAAAATCATCACCGAAAAGGCGTCCTCGCGCATTGCGCGCTACGCCTTCGAATATGCGCGGAAGCACGGCCGCAAAAAGATCCACGCCATCCACAAAGCGAACATCATGAAGCTCTCGGACGGCCTGTTCCTATCGTCCGTGCGCGCGGTGGCCGCGGAATATCCGGAAATTCAGTACAAGGAACTCATTGTCGATAACGCCTGCATGCAGATGGTGCTCAATCCGTCGCAATTCGACATGCTGCTGCTCACGAATCTCTACGGCGACATTATGAGCGACCTGGCCGCGGGCCTCGTCGGCGGCCTGGGAGTCGTGCCGAGCGCAAACATCGGAGGCGAATCCGCGATCTTCGAAGCCGTGCACGGTACCGCGCCGGACATCGCCGGCAAAGGCATCGCGAATCCCACTGCCCTGCTGATGAGCGCGATCATGATGCTCGATCACATCGGCGAGGAGTCGGCTTCGCACCGGATCGATGCAGCGCTGCACGAAGTCTACCGCGAAGGCCGACCGCTCACGCGCGACGTCGGCGGCACGGCCACCACCACGCAGTTCACCGAGGCGGTGATCAACAAACTCGGCGTCGCCGCCCGCGCGTAAGCCCACTCCGTCCGCGCGGTCTTAAGCCTTTAAGCCGTCATTCTGCTTGCCCTGACGAAGGAAGGGAGCGGAGCGAAGAATCTCTCTTTGGGCGCCACACGCGAGAATACGCCTTTGGGTTTCTCTGCGCCCTCAGAGTCTCTGCGGTGAACCTTGTCTTAGGCCGCTATCGTGGTGGACAGGTCAATTCGCAGGCTCCATATGCAGCACTACGATGGTGTTGGTGCTGCTATCGAGCACGCCGGTGAGCTTCACCTTCTGCCCGGCGTACTTCTCGGCGAGGACCTGATTGTCGAGCTTGTAGACCTTTTCTTTCACTGATAGCACGAACACGCCGCCCATGTATTTCACGCAGTAGCGCGCGCACTCGGCGGCCGTGGTGCCGATGTTTTTCTTCTTCAGCATCTCCTCGTGCGAGCGGCTGAGCGAGTGCACGTTGAGCGCGCACTGCGAGTCGGAGATATCGCCCCTGAAAACCTGCACGCGCTCTCCGGCCATCATGCCGGCGCGGATGCCAGCTAGCAAGAGGATCACGCCGATCATTGTTGCGACCGTTGCGGCCACGAATCGAACCGAAGTCTTTCTACTCATCTTTCACTCCCCTTGTTTGTATTCCAATAGATCACGGTACGACCACGAACCGCATGTGCATCCCGTCATGATCATCGCTGCAAATCACGGTGCAGACCACCACGTACTCGCCCGGCTCCGCCGGCGCCGTCACCGGCAAATCCTGAACGCCGGGCTTCAGCAAGAAATCCCAGCCCGGCACCCTCGAACGATCCTTCGCGTGCAGGAGGGCGAAGCCGTGAATCGAGCCGTCACGGTTGCGGTTCTTCGCCTTCCGTGCGGTGATTCGCAGTAAAAGAACCTCGCCCGCATGCGCCGTAATCGTGGGACTCTCCTCTCCGTCGATCCGGAACCGGCTGTCGTGATCGGCCACGATCTCGATCACCCGCGGCGTCTCAGGCTCGGCCCGGCGCGCTGCGAGAACCAGCGAAAGTGCCGCTGCCGTCATCCCGCCCAGCAGCAGCGCCCGGCTCATCGCAGAATCTCTCGAACCATGCATCGAAGAATCCTCTCCTGGGCGCTATTGCGTCATGTAGTGCAGGATCACGCGCATGTCTTCGTCGGTGATGGTGGCGCGCACCCGCATGTGACGTATAGCCGTGGCCATCATGCGCGGCGGCAGCTTGTGCGGAGCCTGATGGCAGCGCCCGCAATTGTCATGGAATCGTTTTTCGCCTTCGAGCCGCAGCGCATCTTCGTCCTCTTGCTTTGCCGGAGTGGGCTGCGCCGCAGCGGCCCTGCTCGTTGTGGCTCCTGCGGGTGCGGGATCGTTGTTGCTTGCAACTTTGGTTTCCTGGCCGGTTCCCTGCTGCGCCCGGATTGTCCCGGGAACGACCAAGACGCCGGCCGCCAGGATAAAAGCCGCAAACGCGAGAAGCCGCGTCTTCATTGAATGTCTCCGTGGCCCACGGGGAGTGCCAGCCGGTACGTGACGCCCACGTTCCAGACGTTCATGTTCCCGCCCTCAGGCGCAAACTGCCTGCCGTAGCTGCTCACCAGCCGGAAATCATCCCGGAAGTAATAGTTCACGCCGAATTCGAACATGTTCGTGTTCACGGTGGGCAGGACTCCGTTCGGCACTTTGCCAACATAGAATTGCTGCATCCGCCCTACCACCTGCACGTGCCGCAGTTCGTGCCGCCAGACCGGCCCCTGGCTCAACCGATACGCCGATTCCACCCAGTAGCCGCTGCCGCTGTCCGAGCGCGCGTATTCGGCGCGAAGATCGAAAGGAATCGGAGGGGGCTGCCACGCGAAGTGGAATCCGAACGCATTGGAATGGTCGTCCTGCAAGAGGTGCTGATACGACCCGCCCACTTCGAGCCGCGGCCCCGGCAGATAGATGCCTGCGCGCGCGCCAAGCTCGCGCTCGGAATCCAGAGGCGTGTCTGTGCTCAACGTCGAAAAATACGTCGCGTAGTTGACTTCTACCTTAGGCGCGATGTTGAAGCCCCCGCGCACCATGGCGCCCGTCCCGGCGCCGCTCGGCCCGGTCGAAATCGGAAGGATCAGCGGATCGGTCTGCAGATTGCGGATCCAGACGGGATATAGCCGCTCGTTAAAGATTCCAAAGGGCGTGAGGAATCGCCCCACGGTCGCGGTCATGTGCGAATTGACGATGTAGTCCAGCTGCAGGTAGTCGACCTCCTTCTGGAGGTAGCCTTTGTAGCCGTTCTCGCCCGGCACGGGAGCCATGTTGATTTCAAACGTGTCGCGCGATTCGATCAGCCAGTTTTGCCCCAACGGAATCAAAACTACGGGCGACACCAGAGGGTGCAGATTCGGCGTGCCCCCCTGAAAGAATGTGTTGTACGCCAGGCCCGCCGAGAAGACTGGCACGGGGCTGATCGACTGCGAATCCGCAAGCGCAGCATCGATTTGTGCCTCTGTGTCGGACTGCGCCTGGGTGTCCGACTGCGCCTGCGTTTGGGTTTGCGACTGCGCTAGGAGATTGGGCGCGAGGCAAAGCGCGACCAGCGCCGGAATGAGCAGGCGCAAGGCTCGCACCGCGCGACGCGTATGGCGCCCCGCTGGAGCTAGCGGGCCCAGTGAGATGGAAGACAACTCAAGCATTTGCGCCTATCCGACCGAGCGTTGGAATCACTGCCTGCCGCACCCCGGGAGTGTTGCTGAGTCTCAAGTTAGGGGAGGCATACGACGCGGTCAACTTCACGAAGCGCATGCCAGCTCGTTGCCGCTATTAGCAGGTAGTGAACAATGAGTACTAGTGTCAGGGATGAAATAGCGCTGTACCGTTGGCCAGTACGCAGTTCGCGACTTGTGGCGACCGTATTCCGGGACGTCGCGGCGCCTCTGCTAGACTTTTCATAGCCCAAAAGGGCCGTTCGCGGAGGGAGGGCTTCATGGCGAATGCGTCGGACGCCGAACGCATTTATCAGGTTTTCAGTTGGGCATGTCTCGGAGTGATTGTTCTGATCGTGATCCTGGTGCTGCACAAATCGCCCGCGCCGAACGTGCCTTACGATCCCGCCGCGGCGGCGCGCGTCCAGCAGAAATTCGCTGCCGCCGATCAGGCCACCGCTGCCGGCCAGCCAGCGAAGGTCTCGATCGATCGCACCGAGCTAAATTCATATTTGCAGCAGAACCTGCAAGTGCAGGGATCGTCGCCGGCCAATTCCAGCGCCGCCCCGGATTCCTCGGCGACTTCAGACGGCGCTACGCCTGCCGATCCACTGGCTGATGTGGGTCAGATGACGCAGGCACAAGTCGCTTCCGCTGTCAAAGACGTGAAAGTCGACATGGACGGCGACCTCATCAAAGCTCACATCATCTTCAATCTTCACGGGCAGGACTTGTCGCTCGATCTCGATGGCCATCTCGTCAGCGAAAACGGCTACCTGAAATTCGAGCCGGTCGACGGGAAGCTCGGTTCCCTGCCCCTGCCGCAGTCGGTCCTCGACGCGGCGGTGGACAAGCTGATGTCCTCGCCCGAAAATCGCGACAAGATGAGGCTCCCCGACGACATCAACGATATCCAAATCCAGAACGGCCAGGCCGTCGTCTCGTACAAATGACGATCCGACGAGGATCGTCATCCTGCCTGCGCTGACGAAGGAAGGGAAGTCGACGATGTCGATTTTAGTCGGCTGAAGGCTCCCTTCTCGCAGCCGCGCCAATCCAGGAAGATAAACTCGATGTAGCGCGGCCTTCGGCCCGGTACTCACAGACTCGCCGTCTCCCGGGCGGACAAGCCACTCGATCAATTTGTTTACTCGTGAGTACCGCAGGTGTATAAG
>JBAPOM010000102.1:0-19589 GCA_049279635.1 Candidatus Acidiferrales bacterium | reverse complement strand
TCCTTATAGCCTCGAAGAGTTGTAGCCGTGATCTCATCCATAAAGCGAATCTTGCCCCGAAGCGACTCAATGAATTCGTTTAAGTGAAGGGTATAGGCAGCCACGGTCTTCTTGGCTTTGCTCTTCTTTTGTTCGAGGAATGTCGCGGCTGCGACCTTGATTGGAACACGGTTGGCGTTCGTCCTGTCTTTATACTCCGCGATGGTGAGGCCCTGCTGTTTCGCCGCCACCATGCCGTCGATCTTGCTATCCAGCTCGACGGCTTCCTCGAAAGTGTCCGGCTTGTCAGGCCACCAGCTTTGTTTTCCTTCAGGAGTGGTGTAGCGGAGATGGAACGGACCCTTCAGACCGCCGGACTTAATTCCGCGGCCGGTCTTGACCTTCGTGTAGCGCCATTGGCCGCTCTTATTCTTTGCGCGGGTGTAAATGGACATTATTGGACCTCTTTTAGACGCGGGACAGCGGGCCTTTCGGGCATCACGTCTTCACAGCCAAGAGGGACAGAAATCACAACATTATAGTAGCACGGTAGTAGCAGGAATTAAGTACTTCTTCTTTTGCGGCATATTTGTTACATGGCGGAGAGGGTGGGATTCGAACCCACGGTAGAGTTCCCCCTACACTCGCTTTCGAGGCGAGCTCTTTCGACCGCTCAGACACCTCTCCGCGGCATGGTCGGTTTGGTTAGATTAGCAAAGGCGTTGGAGAGTCACAACGGAGAAGGGCGTGTCAACCTTCGACTACACTCTGGATTCAAGCGGCTAGGTGCCGCGCGTGCCGCACTTGGGATAAGCATCACAAGTCGCTACAAAAGCTCGGCACATGCGTTTCGCCAAAAGTCAGCGGCGGGCGGCGAAAAAATCTCTCAGGACGGCGGCGGCTTCGTCGGCGCGGATTCCAGACGTGACTTCGACGCGGTGATTGAGCTGCGGGTGGTCGAGGATGGAGAAGCAGGAACGGATGGCGCCGGCCTTGGCATCGTCCGCGCCGTAGATTAGGCGCGCGATGCGTGCCTGGATCATGGCGCCGGCGCACATGGCGCACGGCTCGATCGTGACGTAGAGGGACGCGCCCAACAGGCGATAGTTGCCGACTGCCTTCGCGGCTTCGCGCAGCACGATGATTTCGGCATGAGCCGTGGGATCGCAGTCGGCGACGGTGCGATTTCCGGCGCGGGCGACGATGCGGCCGTCCGCAACCACGACCGCGCCGACCGGGACTTCGCCGCGCTCGCCCGCAGCCCGCGCTTCGGCAAGCGCCTCTTGCATGAGTGCAACGTCTGCTTCCAACTCAGGCATGGCGAGCAAGAATAGCACGCGCCTTTACGTTCCCCGCATGCCAGCGCCCCGAACACGCCATGGCACCCGAGCAGCGTGCTAAATCCGCAAAGGTAGCCTGCAAAAATGCGATGGTCCTAAACTTGAAATAGGACACTGATTCGCACAGACAGGATTGTCTGTCCCACCTCGCAAGACTTTTCGGGTTCGGGCAAAATAGTCGCCGATGCTGACGGACGCGCCTCCTCGAAAGAAAAACGGGACGTTCCTCGAAAGCGACCGGATGCATGCTCTGCCGCTGCCGCCGGATGAGAGATTGCCGCGAATCGCGCGGGCCATCGAGAAGGCGATGAAGGACGGAATGTCGGGCGACGTGCGGCGGACGTGCGATGAATTCGTTCAATGCGCGGGTGATTTTTACAAGGTGCCGCGGTGCGGGGTGAGCGTGCTGGCCGCGAGGCCGCTGCGGGTGCGCGAACATTCGACGAGGGAGCTATTCGGCAATTATCATCCCGACTCGATGTCGATCCGCGTGTGGATGCGGACGGCGATTCGGAAAGACGTCACTTCGTTCGGGACATTCTTCAGCACGCTCTGCCACGAGTTTTGCCATCACCTTGATTTCCATCGATTCACGTTTGGCGATTCGTGGCACACGCGCGGGTTTTATCAGCGGACGGCGGCGCTCTATCATCATTCGAGAGGGACGCCGCCCAAGCAATTGGTTTGGGCGCCCCTGCCTCGGCGGCACTGGCGGATCGATTGGCCAAGAACCAATCGGAGCGGAAAGATTCCGGACTGCCCTTCACAGCGTTCTGGGTGAAAAGGACCCCTTCCTTCGTCAGGGCAAGCCGGCGCTACGTTTAAACCTTCAATCGCGCGGACTACGCCGGTTTTCCCGGGCCACGAAACGGCTTACGAAATAGAGGAGCGCGCCGGCGGCTACGACTGCGATACCGATGACGAGCTGATTGGTGGCGCCGGCAAGTTCCCTGCTGTTGCGGACGATCGCGGCGACCATCAGCGCGAGGGGGGGCAGGCCGATGACGATTGTGCCGATGAGTCCTCCCGGCACGCGATACGGGCGCGCCAGGTGCGGTTCGCGGATGCGCAGCGCGGCGAGCGCACAGAATTCGAGCAGGATGCTCAAGCCGGTGAGCAGTACATCGAGGAACAGGCTGCGCTCGAACCCGAGCGGGTAGCACAGCGCCCAGAAACCGGCGCCGGCGAGGATGGCGACCCACGGAACGCCGGTTCGCGCATGCTGGCGCGTGAAAATCTTCGGCAGGTAGCCGTCTTCGGCCATCACGGCGGGGAGGCGCGTGAAGGACATCATCAGCGTGCCGAATGTGCCGAGCGCGCCGATCACTCCCGCGGCGGCGATGGCGATGGCGAGCGTTTCGCCGCCTAGAATCTTGCCGATGTCGACCCAGCCGCCCGTGGTCCAGCGGTTCGGATCGACGCCGGTGCGGGCCACGGCGGCGACCGGAATCAGATAGCCGGCGATGACGAGAATGACGGCGCCGAGCATCGCGCGCGAGTAGGTTTTCTGCGGCTCGGAAACTTCTCCCGCGATGGTCGAGAGATTGTCCCATCCCATGTAGTTCCACATCGCGATCAGGATGCCGCCGAGCAGATCGGCGTGGCGCAGCGGAATGGTGCCGGCTTTCGCCGCCGCGTGTCCGCCGTGCAGCGCGAAACCGACGAGCGCGACAAACGGCAATAGCAACGCGATGTTCAAGACAAACGAGCCTTCACCCACCGCGTCTGCGCCGAGGATGTTCCAGGCCGTGCACAGCGCGATCATGAGGAAGCCGAGAATCAAGCCGCGGTGCCCTGCGACAATCGCCGGCGACAATCGCCCGATGTAGTCGACGAAGAGATTCGGGTAGAGCGCCATCTCGAAGACGCTGCCCGCGAGCGTGAGCCACGTTTCCTGATATCCCCAAAACGGCCCCATGCCGCGGCGCACCCAGATGTAGAAGCCGCCCTCCTCGGGGATCGAGGTGGCGAGTTCGCTGACCATCATGGCGACCGGTACGCTCCACAGCAGCGGCGTGATCACGAGGATCAGCAGCGTGGCGGTGTAGCCGGTTTTCTGTACGATGTCTTCGAGGCCGTAGGGCCCGCCCGCCACCATGAAATATGTGGCGGCGATCATCGGCAAGACGGTCATTTTGCGGGCGGCGGATGCCACGCCGCCACGGCGATTTTTTGTGTTCAGTTAAGTCCCCCTTTTCGCGCGCGAATTCAGCACTCGTGGCGCAGTGTAAAACAAAAGTTTCCGGCGGTCGCAAATATATGCGCGGATTCTTAGGCTCTTTCGCGGGCCTGGAAGTCCACACTTCCATCGATAGCGCAGTACTCGGCGAGTCGTTCTCTATTCCTGACGAAGGATTTCGGTATAAGATGGCGGTTTCAACTTACAGACAAGGGCCCCATGGAACTACGAAAAGATCCTATTACGCGCAGTTGGGTCGCGATCGGACATCCGGAACAGGAGGAAGCGCAGCCTCGGGAGTGCCCGTTGTGCCCGGAAAACCGCATCGAGACGCACGTTCTTCTGAGTCTGCCGCCTCATGGTCCGTGGCAGGTGCGCGCGTTCCCGCACATCAGCCCGCTCTACCGCGTCGAAGGCGATCCTTCGCGCGCGGCCGACGGGATTTTCGACCGCATGGACGCGATCGGCGCGCACGAGGTGATCGTCGAGACGCCCGATCACGCCCGACAACTGGCGCAACTCCCGGACGAAGAGATTCAGCGGGTGCTCGAGGCATCGGCGATTCGTATTGCGGACCTCAAGCGCGACGCGCGCTTCAAGTACATCACCGCTTTCAAGAACCAGGGGCCTGCGGCAGGCGAAGAGTGGGCGCATTCGCATTCGCAGGTCGTGGCGACAACTTTTGTGCCGAGGCGGATTTTGTACGAGCTCCGGGCAGCGCGCGACTGGTATCGCGACCGCGAACGTTGCGTCTTCTGCGATATTCTGCGGCAGGAAATCCGGCAGAAGGTGCGGGTGGTCGATAGCGTCGGCGATTACTATGCGTTTTGTCCGTATGCCTCGCGCGTACCCTTTGAGATGTGGATCATGCCGAAAACGCACAGTCACCTGTTCGAAGCGCTCTCGCCGGGCGAAAATCGCCGCCACCTCGCAACCCTGCTGGGGCGTTTGCTGCGCCGCCTGCTGAATGTGACTGAGAACTACCACATGGTGTTGCACACGGCGCCGAATACGCTGCAAACCAAGGGCGAGTTGAGCGATTACTGGCGGACGATTGCCGGAGACTACCACTGGCATATCGAGATTCTGCCGATCGTCCCGGCGCGGACGAAGTCGTACAGCATCAAGGAAGTCTATTTCAACGAAATCCATCCCGAACAGGCGGCGGAACGGTTGCGCCAGTTCGACCCGGCCAAATAGTGGTCCACCGCGAAGGAGAGCGCGGGGGAATCATCTTCAAGTTCTTGCTGCTGGTTTGCTTCGCCTGCTTCCTGTTTGTGATTTATCTGGCTCGGCATCCCTTGCTGCGGCTGGCCGGCGGATTCTGGGTGGTCGATGACGGTCCCGCCTACTCCGACGCCATTGTCGTTCTCAGCGACGACAACTACGGTGGAGACCGCGCGGCGGAGGCGGCCAAACTGTTCAAGGCGGGCTGGGCGCCGCGCGTGGTAGCGAGCGGGCGCTTGCTGCGCCCCTACGCTTCCATCTCCGAATTAATGGAGCACGACTTGAAGGATGGCGGAGTGCCGCAGGATGCCATCATTCGTTTCGACCACCACGCCGGCAACACGAAGGATGAAGCCGCTGTGCTTCGCCAGTTGATCCTGCAACGCGGGTGGAAGCGAATTCTGCTGGTCACCTCGAACTACCATACGCGCCGGGCGCGTTATATCTGCGCGCGGACGTTTCCGGCGGGCACGGTCCTGCAGGTGGTGCCCGCGCCCGATTCGGAGTACGACCCAAATCACTGGTGGGAAACGCGGCGCGGCCTGGTGATCTTCACGCACGAGTTGGTGGGCATGGTTGTTTCACTTTGGGAAATGCGCCACCAGGACGACCAGACTACCGATTCGGCACTTGAGTTGTCCATTCGGTCATGGGGGCTCGCGCGATTCGGGGATTGACACGGTTTGCAGCCTCATAATCGCTGTACTATAGTGGCCGTACTGCATAGGACGCCTGCCACCCCAGCGCAGCGCCTGCGTATCTGGAGGATTCATGTGGCACAAGAACGATGGCAAGCCGTCCCCGGAAGTGCCCCAGCCGCCGGTTGGGGGAACGACGAAATCGCAGGTGCTGCAGCCGGAAACGCCGGCAGCACTAACGGTTGCGCCCGCGCCGATTGCGCCAACACCTGCTCCGCGCGTGACAATTCCTGAGCCGGTTGTTGCGGGAGCGCCAGCGGTGAATGGCGCATCTCGGATTCAGGCAGGCCTTAAAATTCATGGAGAAATCTCGGGAAATTCCGATCTATACATTGACGGCGAACTCCAAGGCAAAATCCGCCTTGGCGGCGCCCGCGTGGTGATCGGGCCCAACGGGAAAGTGCAAGCGGATATCGATGCGGGTGCGGTCATCATTGAAGGCTCCGTGCAAGGCAACATCAAGGCCAGCGAAAGCGTGCGGTTGGGCGCCGGTAGCCGCGTGCAAGGGAGCGTCGTGACGCCCCGCATCGGAATCGACGACGGCGCTCGACTGCGAGGAAAGGTCGAGATGGTGAAGGCAGGCTCGACGCCAAGCGCCTCGACGGCCGCCGCTGCGGTCGCGCGGGCTACCGAAACCGAGGCTCCCCGTCCTATTGCTGCGAGCGCAAAGGCCGAATAAGCGGACGACATCGCACGACGAACCGGGATATCCTAGAAGCTAGAGGAGACGATGAACTGGATGGCCAAAGCCCGGCCCAGCAACCCCGCGACGACGCCGGGGAATTCGGCTAAGGCGCCGGCCTCGGCAGCTGCCCCCGCAAGGTCGAGAGCGGCGGAAAAACCGGGACCGACGGCATCCGTGGCACCTGCCGGGAACGTCCGCATCTCCAACGCCCTCAAGGAATTCCTCTGGCTGCTCAGCGACGTGCCGCGCGCACGAATCCTCGATCTCGGCCCGGTGTGGCAATCAACCGTCACGTTTTTCATCGAGAAGGGCTATCGCGTGTCGAGCGAAGACATGCTGCGCGAATGGAAGGATTTTCTGACGACCGAGGAAGAACGCTTGCGGATGGCTCCGGTCGGCGAAGAGGTGGAGCGGCGATCACTTCCCGCGCTGGCGGAGAAATTCATCGATACCGCCCTGAACTATCCCGAGAACAGCGTCCACGGCGTGCTGATCTGGGACCTGCTCGACTACTTCGATCCCGCGGTTGTGCCCGCGCTGATGAACCGACTCTACAACATGCTCCATCCCGGCGGGACGGTGCTGGCCCTCTTTCACAGCCGCCCGGCGGAACGATTTCACCGCTACCGAATCCTGGACGGCCAGACGGTCGAACTCCTGTCCGCCCCCACGCTCGCCGTGCATGCGCACGTTTTCCAGAACCGTGAGATCCTCGATCTCTTCGGGAAATTCCGCTCGTCGAAGACTTTCGTCGGACGCGATCAGGTCCGCGAAGCGCTCTTCATCAAGTAGGTTTCCCCCGCGCACAATTCCTGCTTGCTGTCCTTGCAGCGCGCGGCAGCTTTCCCGAAAATTTTGTGCTTGCGCCGGCCTTTGCACGGGCGTATGACGGAGTTGCAGGAGCTAAGACACGGAGGAAAGGATGACTCCACCGGGCTTAGATTCTTGACACCGATCTGCACACCGCTTTTGCGGTGCGAACCGATGGCGCGGCTTTCAGCTCGCCACGGCATAGGAAAAGAACAGAACGGGGAGCTGCCAGGCTCCCCGTTTTGCATTTCCGGCCGAGATCCTCGGGCTCACAAATAGCGTTTGATTGTGTCGCTGTAACGTGAATACAGGTACGAGACGATCAGCAGCGCGACGCCGAGCGTAATGAAGGTCACGAAGCGATCCGAGCGTTGCTGCCTCCAAACGTCGAGCAGCAGAATCTTCGCCACGCAAAGCAGGAGGAGACCGAGGCCCGTCAGGCGGAAGCTGCGCTCCCCCATCATCAAGGCGAAGACGAACACGACGAACGCCTCGATACCCCAGGACATGGTTACGCGGCCCCCGGAAACATCGTGCGCGATCAGAATCGTGAGCAGCGTGAGCGGCACGAAGAAGAATATCTGCTCGGGGCGCTCGACCAGAAGCCTCCAGGGCCGGTCCGTGATTCGCGCGCCGGGTGTCACATTGCGAACCCGCAGCGGAAACGCGAATGCAAGGGCGGCGAAAAGCAGCGCCACTGCCACGAGCACATGGAGCGACCGCGCACCGAGCCACGGCCAGATCGCCGCATTCGTTTCGCTGAGATTGAAGAACAACGCGCGGCAGAAGACGGCGGCGGCCAGTAGCAGGCTGTGGTGCAAGAAAACCTCGCGCCGCGCCGCCCATGCAACTGCGATCGATGCCAGCGCGAGCGCCGCCCATCCCGCTGCCACCCAGCCGGAATCCAAGGCGTAGAGAAGCGTCGTCGCAAGCGTCGCGGCGGCGGCATAGCTGAGGATGGAAGCGGCGAATACCTGCTTCTCGCGCGCGAGAAAATCGCGTTCCTTGGATAGATCGAGACGCGCGTATGCGTAGTAGAAGATCGCGGCGATCGGGAGCGTGGTTACGATCAGGTCGTGGCGCGAGGCGCCGAGATTCGCGTAATAAATTCGCAGGAAAGCGAGCGCGAACGCGGCGTAGCCCTGCAGGCGGGCGTTGACGGATTTGCGCACCATGCCGATTTCGAAAATCGCGAGCCCGAAGACCGCCCATCCCCGTGCCACATTCAGCGGGCTTAATTCGTAGAGCAAGGCCAGGCCGACGAGCGCTGAGCCCGCCCAGTCGTATGTGATGGCAAGCACTTTCGACCACGCGAATTCGCCTCGCGCTGCCCAGCGCGCCGATGCGTAGAAGAGTGCCGCTGTTAGGACGAGGGTCGCAAGACGCAGCGTGATGCGCGGATACCAGCCGAATGGTTCTCCATCCGGCAGATTGACGAGCACGATCTGAGCCAGGCTGCCTAGCGAAAGCAGGCAGGCCTGGACGTGCAACTCCGCGCGCTTCAAGCGGTCGCCCGCGATCAGCAGGAGCAGCGCGAATGCCGCCCAGACCACCGCGATCCACGGCGACGAAACTTCCTTGTACGCGAGAACCGCGGCCAGGATTGTGCCGGCAAACGTGTGAACGGCGGAGAAAATGCGGGCATACTGCGTGTCGCGCGGGCCGCTGAAATAGGCGCACAGGTAGAGCAGGACTGTGACGATCGAGAAGGTGATGAAGCGCAGCGTGAAATGGTGGAACATCTCCGTAGCGCCGATGTTGATCAGCAGCATTCGCACGAATGCTGCGAATGCGAGGAGGTGTGCCTGCACGCTGAAATCGCGCCGCCTTCGGATGAATCCGATCACCGCGAGCAATGCCGCAAACCCCGCCCATGCGACCGCCATCCAGGCCCAGTGGCACTCGTAATACGTGATCGCCACCACGATCGCCGCAGCGGCTGTCGTGTACATCTCCGAAATGCTGCCTGCGTAGCTGGCTTCGCGCGGCCCAGCCCAGCGCGCGCAAAGGTAGAAAAGCGCCGCTACCAATGAGAGCGTGACCAACCTTTCCGTAAAGCGCGTGTGGGCAAACGGCGTCGCCGCGCCGCAATTCACCAGAAACGCGGCGGCCAGCGCCGCGGCGGCAAAGGCGTGCGCCTGATGAGAGAAATCGTCAAGATCGAGCAAGCGGCCCAGCAGACAGAGAGCGAGCGCCGCTGACGCCCACGCCACGGCCATCCACACGTCCGTGAAGGCCAACCACAAACTTGCGAAAAGCATGATGCCGGCAAGGTATGAGAAGAGGTGGAAACACAGATGCTCGTTCTCCGATTCGATCACGCTCTTCCAACGCCGCGGAATCCAGTGCGAGTCCGCGTAGAAAAGCAGCGCGGCAAATCCGAAGGTTGCCGCAAAACGATACTCGGGCGATGGATGCGCGATTCCGAGGCGTGCATCGAGAATCGGCCCGGCTTCCGCAACGAGCATGTAGCCCGAAGCGAGCAGCCCGCCCAGCAATCCGAGAATGCGAAACACTCTTTCGCGCGTGAAAACACCCGCCAGCAGGAAGGCCTGCGCCTCCGCGAGCCAGATGACGGCGATGTCCATGCCCGAGAATTTGAATGGGATCGCGGCGACCAGCAGAATCGTCCCGATCGTGGAGAGAATTACGAACGCCGATTTCCGGCGGCGCGTCACCGGGAGCTGGCCGATCGCGAGCTCCGCGGCGCCGAGAAGCAGCAGGACGTAAAACGCCAGTTCGGGGTGCACCGACTGATACTTCATCAGCGCGAGCAGCAAGCTCGTATTCAGCAGCGCCGCGGCGGTGGATATGTGTTCCTGAGCCGCGCTTTGAATCCGGCGCGCGACGTAGGACCAGCGGTAAACCGCCCAGTACATGCACAGCAGCACGGCGCTCGGCACGAACTCCGGGAACATATGCTTGTGGGCGCCCATCGGCTCGATCACTGTGCGCAGCCAGATGAAGTGATTCAGATACGACGCCACGAGGCCGAAGACTTCGAGCTCGAACCAGTTGCGCCGGTGAACGATGGCGACCAATCCAATCGCGAGGATTGCTCCGGCGGCCAGGCAGTAGACCGTGTTCTGGCTGATCGCGACCGTGGTGAACGCGAGCAGGAACGCGAGGCCGGTTACGACCTGCGAGTTGTAGCGCAGCGTGTGTCCGACCATCGCCGCCGCTACGACGAACAGCAGCACCAGATCGACCCACTGCGTGTCGATCACCTGCGTGTATTTCACGAAATACATCGCGTACGTGACGAAGAACGTGAGCGCCCATCCGCCTCCGATCAGAGCGCGCGCGAAAATGCGGTAGCGATCGGAATGCTCGAGATAGATGCCGAGCGCCAGAATTGCGAGGCTGACGGCGTAGCCGAGAATCACTTTTTCGGGATTGCTCAGCGTGGGGAATTTATATGCAAGGAAAAGCGCGATGCCGATCACGAGAACCGTGATGCCGATTTTGTTCAGCCAGTTCTGCCCGACCTTTTCTTCGAATTCGGTCGCGCGACGTCGAGCCAGTTCCGGTGATACTGCCGGGGCATGCATGCTCACCGACGGTGCGCGCGGGGTCGAAAGAGTCGCAAAAAGTGGCGGCGTAGGCTCATGCCGAGGCGCCGGGGGCACGGGCGGCTTCGGGGCCTCGTGCGGCGGCGCGGTGTGCGCCGGAGTGGCGGGTGAGGGCGGAATGACTACCGACGCGAGAGGCTTGATTGCGCTCGGCGGCAGTGGCGCCATCGGCGGAATCGAGACGGGAGGCGGCACTGGAACGGGAGCTATGGGTGCGGGTTTCGCAGGTGCGGGGGCCGGTGCTGGCGTCTCGGCAGCAGAACTTGTGGCTCGCGCTTCAGGGACCGCGGGAGGGTGAGCCTCCAACGTCTGAACGCGAGCTGTTAGCTTCTTCAGCTCGGCTTCGTAGCGGTTCAGCGCGGCGACTAAGCGCGCAAAGCGCTCGTCGTTCTTGCGCTCGGCCTGACGCCGCAGTGTCCACTCGACGACCAGCCATCCGAAGAGGACAAGAATCCAAAACCACATAGTCCCTCAATGGAAAGGAAGCGTTGGGCCTGACCCCGTATAAGCTATTTTATGCCTCGGATGGCTTGGCCGGAGCTATTTGTGCGGGCTAGGCAGCGTCGGCGACAACCTGCTTTGACGTGGCGAAGCCGGAATCGCGCCAGCGCGCAAATCACGCCTTCTTGGCGCGCACCCGCCAGCCGTGAATCGCGGCGGGCAGCAGCGACAGGATGATCACGGCGGCGATGATGTAGTGAATCTTCGAATCGACGTTGGGCACCGTGCGGCCGAGCGTGTATCCGACCAGCGTCATGCCCCAGACCCAAAGGAAGCCGCCGCCAATGTCGTAGACCAGGTAGCGCCGGTAGTTCATTTTCGCCGCGCCCGCTGCGGGAGGGCAGAATGTCCGGATGATCGGGATGAAGCGCGCTATTACGATCGCCCTGCCACCGTAGTGTTCGTAGAATTTGTGCGCTTCCTCGAGGTGGCGCTTCTTGAAGAATCGCGAATCCTCGCGTCGGTAGAGAGCCGCGCCGGCCCTCCAACCGATGAAGTAGCCCAGCTGATCGCCCGCAATCGCGCACAACGTGACGAGCGAGAGCAGCCAGGCGAGTTTCAGATGGCCCGCGCCCGCAAACACGCCCGCTGTGACGAGCAGCGAATCGCCCGGCAGAAAGAATCCTGCAAAGAGCCCTGTCTCGGCGAAAACAATCAGGCACACCGCGAACGTGCCGCCCCACTCGATCATCCCGCGCACATCCGATATGCGGGCGAAAAGATGCTTCAGGAGTTCGACCATTCGCGTGTTGTCCTCGTGTGTTGACGCCGGAGCGTGGGATTCAAGGCTTGGCTTTCTCGAAGAACGCGGCGCCGGCGCGCGCCACCTCGAGATCCTGATCTTCGTTTCCGGCGCTGACGCCGATCGCGCCCACCACTTCCCCATCGACCGAGAGCGGCACGCCGCCGCGGATGGGCGTTTGCTGATCGGGCCGTGCCGACGCAAGGCCCAGCGCCAGCGCGACGTTTACATGGTCGCCCGCCATCGCGGGGCCGGTGGGCGCACGCCGCATCGCCGCAGCCCGCGCCTTTACAAGCGAGATCGCGATGGACGAGGGCTTCGCTCCATCCATGCGCGCGAAGGCCAGAAGGTGCCCCCCATCGTCGACGACAGCGATATTCATCGAGACCTGCATTTCGGTTGCGTGGCGCTCGGCAGCGGCGAGAACGGCCCGCGCGCCTTCGAGCGTCAGCTTTGCATGATTGCGTGTGATGAGAGACAAATATTCCTCCGTGGATTGCGGGTTGGGATTGAACCTACGAGGCAAGCACCTCGGGATTGAGCGCGTTTGGCGGGCGGCGGCCTTCGAACAGCGCGCTTGCGTTATTCGCCGCCATCACCGCCATTTTCGTGCGCGTTTCGACCGATGCGCTGGCGATGTGTGGCGCGAGAATCACGTCGCGGCGCGCGACGAGCGCCGGATGCACCTTGGGCTCATGCTCGTAGACATCGAGCGCCGCGCCCGCGATTTTCTTCTGTCCGAGCGCTTCGATGAGCGCGGCTTCGTCGACCACCGGACCGCGCGCCGTGTTGATCAGGTATGCGGTCGGCTTCATCTTGCCGAAAGCGTCTCTCGATATCAGGTGCCGCGTCCCCGGCAATAGCGGAACGTGCAGCGAGACGAAATCCGATTCGCGCAAAAGCCGGTCGAAATCGACGAACTCAGCATGCAATTCCCTTTCGACGTCGGCCGCCACGCGGACCTGGTCGTGGTAGAGCACGCGCATCTGAAAACCGTGCGAGCGTCGCGCCACGCCGCGGCCAATGCGCCCGAAGCCAACGACGCCGAGCGTCTTTCCCCAGATGTCGCCGCCCAGAAGCTGATCGAGATCCCACCCGGGCCACGTGCCCGAGCGCGTCCAGGCGTCGCCTTCGACCAGGCGTCGCGCAATCCCCATGAGCAGCGTCCAGGCGAAGTCGGCCGTCGTGTCGTCGAGCACTCCGGGCGTGTTCGTCGCCACCACCTTGTGGCGGGTGCACGCGGGCACGTCGATGTGATCGAAGCCCACCGAGACGGTGGATGCGACGCGTAGCTTGGGCGCCGCGGCAAGCAGCTCGTCGTTGACTTTTTCGGTGAGCAATACGACAAGCGCATCCTTCTCCGCCACCCGCGCCAGCAATTCTGCGCGTGGAATGCGCTCCGGCCGCGTCCAGTATTCGACGTCGAAATGGCGATCGAGGATCGCGCGCGCCTCTGGAAACAGCGGCCGCGCTACAAGAGCTTTTGGCTTGCTCACGTACACACTCCGCCCGGCGATTTTGCTGGTCCAATAGGATACACCAGAGTGAGCGCTCGTTGACGCCCGCTCGCGCGAGCGACTATAGTGGCCGCAAGACCACTCATGGCGCCCGCGACGATCGATCCACGGCTGCTACGCAATCTGCAAAAGCTGCTCGGGCGCGACGCTGTCCTGCACAAACCCGAGGATCTGCTGCTCTACGAATACGATGGGTCGGTCGAGGTGGCGCAGCCGAACTGCGTGGTGTTTCCGCGCACGGCCGAGGATGTGGTCGGCATCGTGCGCCTCGCGAAGCAGCACAAAACGCCGCTGGTAGGCCGCGGCGCTGGCACTGGCCTTTCAGGCGGCGCGATCGCGCGGCAGGGCGGCATCATCACGTCATTCGCGCGCATGAATCGCGTTCTCGAAATCGACGCGGAAAATCAGCGCGCGCGGGTGCAGCCCGGCTTGGTGAATTCGGATTTGAGCCTTGCCGTTGAGCATCTTGAGCTGCATTTCGCCCCCGATCCATCGAGCCAGAAGGCTTGCACGATTGGCGGCAACGTCTCCGAAAATTCCGGCGGGCCGCATACGCTCGCTTATGGCGTGACGACGAATCATGTGCTGGCGCTTGAGGTCGTGCTGCCGAGCGGCGAACTCGTTCATTTTGGCAGCGCCGCGCTCGATCCGGCCGGCTACGATCTCACCGGGCTTTTCGTCGGCTCCGAAGGCACTTTCGGACTGGTGACCGAAATCACGGTGAAACTTACGCGGCTGCCCGAAGCGACGAAGACTTTGCTCGCGATCTACGAATCGGTCGATGACGCGACGGAGACCGTGGTCGAGATTACGGCGCGTGGCATCACGCCGGCTGCGTGCGAGATGATGGATGGGTGGACCATTCGCGCGGTCGAGGATTACGTGCACGCGGGATTTCCGCTTGATTGCGCGGCCGTGCTGCTGATCGAGGTCGATGGCCTGCGTGAAGCCGCCGAATACGAGGCGGCCGAAGTCGCGGACGTCTGCCGGCTGCATCGCGCGCGCGAAATTCGCGTGGCACGCGATGCACGCGAACGCGACCTGCTGTGGAAGGGGCGCAAAAACGCGTTTGGCGCGGTTGGCCGCCTTTCGCCCACCTACTACACCCAGGACGGCGTGATCCCGCGCACGAAATTGCCCGCCACGCTGCGCCGCGTGAGCGAGATCGGCAAAAAATACGGCTTTTCGATCGGCAACATTTTTCATGCGGGCGACGGTAACCTGCATCCGATCATCCTGTTTGACGCACGCGACAAGCGGCAATTCGCGAATGCGGTCGCGGCATCCGACGAAATCATCCAGTTCTGCATCGAGGTGGGCGGATCGATCACCGGTGAGCACGGCGTCGGGATGGAGAAGGACCGGCTGATGCCCCTCCTTTTCAGCGAGGTGGATCTCGATCTGATGCGGCGGGTTCGAGATGTCTTCAATCCCGAGGGGCTGCTGAATCCCGCGAAAGTCCTGCCGACCCCGAAAGGCTGCGGCGAAATTCATGTGCGCCCTGCGGCTGCCGCGGCGGGCCCGGCCTCCGCATGACCACAGCCAGTACAACCCTTTCCGCACGGATCGCTGAAATTGCAGGCTTGCAGAACGTCATCAGCGACCCGGCCCACCTGGCCGCATACGAAATCGGCGGCAAGATTCCATCAGTCGCTGTCCGCCCGGAATCGGCTGAGCATATCGCCGAGATTGTACGATTCGCGGCTGTCGAGAAACTCGCCACCGTCCCTTGCGGCGCGCGGACCAAGCTCGGCATGGGAATGCCGCCCCCGCAATACGATCTCGCGCTCGATATGACGCGGCTCGATCGCATCGTTGCGTACGATCCGGGCGACATGACGCTCAGCGTCGAGCCCGGAATTCCGCTGCGCCGCATCGAAAACGCGCTTGTCGAGCACCGCCAGTTCCTGCCGCTCGTCGTACCCTTCATGGATCGCGCGACCGCCGGAGGAACGATTGCATCGGGCGTCGATTCGCCGCTGCGGCAATTCTACGGCACGGCGCGCGACTACGTTCTCGGGATCGAATTCGTCACTGGCGATGGCACTCTGACGAAAAGCGGCGGGCGCGTGGTGAAGAATGTTTCCGGCTACGATCTGCACAAGCTGATGATTGGGGCGCTGGGGACGCTCGGCGTACTCACGAAGATCAACCTGCGCACGTATCCGCTGCCTGCCGCCACTCGCGCGTTCGTGGCCGCATTCGACGCCGCCGCCGGAGCAATCGCGCTGCGGCACGCCATCGCCCGCTCACCTGTTCGGCCTCTCGTCGTTGAAATCGTGAGCCAAGGCGCGGCCGAATTAACGAGCACCGCACCGTCTTACAAACCCGCATGGTCTCTCATTGCAAGCTTCGCCGGAAACGCCGAAATCCTCGAACGCTGCGCCCGCGATCTCCACCGGATGGCGGAGCAGAGCGGCGCCGCAGCCGTTGAGCCGATCCGGGAGGAGCGGCTCTTCGTTGCTTCGCGCCGCACTTGCGAGTTCGTCCCGGCAGCGCTTGCTTCGTCGCCCGGCGCGGCGATTCTCAAGCTCAGCGTCGTGCCCGCGAACATGCTCGCGATTCTCGACGCGGCAGCGAAAGCCGCCGACGCAGCCGGACTTCCGTGGGCCGCGCTCGCGCGAGGCGTGGGTGTGATTTACTTGGCACTGCTGCCGCCCGCACGAAGCGAAGAGGCGCTGGCCCGCGTCGCGCGCGCCACAAACAACATTTTCGCCCAGTGCGCCGCGCTCGATGGGAACGCGACGATTCCCTGGTGCCCTGCTGAATGGAAAGCTGCGTTGCCGATCTGGGGCCCGGAGCGCGGCGATCTCGGGCCCATGCGCGCGCTGAAGAAAGTATTCGATCCGCACGGGGTGCTCGCGCCGGGGCGATTCATGGGAGGCATCTAGCGCGATGGCCTCGCAGCCCAGCGGATTTTCCGGCGCCGACAAACCGGCCTACGCCGACTATTCGCGGTGCGTTCACTGCGGCTTGTGCCTGAATCATTGCCCCACCTACCGGCTGTGGCACGAAGAGGCGGATTCGCCGCGCGGGCGGATCCGGCAGATGCAGCTTGTCGATGACGGGCGCCTGGAGCTCGGCGACGGCTTCGTCACGCACATCGACCGCTGCCTCGACTGCCGCGCGTGCGAGACCGCGTGCCCATCGGGCGTGGAATACGGCAAGCTCATCGAGCTGGCGCGCGCGCAGATCGAGCAGAATTATCGCCGCCCATGGACCTCACGCCTCGCGCGCGATTTAGTGTATGGGCGGCTGCTGCCCTACCCGCGCCGCATCGCCACGGCCGCCCGGCTTCTGCGAATCTACCAGCGCTCGGGGCTGGCAGCTCTCGCACGCGGCACTGGCATTCTGAAGTTGCTTGGCTTGGCTGATCGCGAGCGCTTGCTGCCGAGGATCGACCGCGACTTTTTCTTCAATGAGCTTGGGCAGACGTTTCCGGCAAAGGGTGCGCGCCGCGCGCGCGTGGCATTCTTCGCGGGCTGCGTCGCACAAGTCACGTTCAGCGATTTAAATCGCGCGACGATCCGCGTGCTGCAGGCGAATGGCTGCGAGGTGGTGGTTCCGGCGGCGCAAGTCTGCTGCGGGGCGCTTCCCGCGCATGCGGGCGTGCGCGACGTGGCGCGCGATTTGGCGCGCGCGAATTTCCCGGCATTCGCCAGCGTTGATTTCGACGCGATTCTCACAAATGCCGCGGGCTGCGGCTCGACGCTGAAAGAGTACACGCACCTCTTCGCAGCGGACGATCCCGCCCACGCGCAGGCGGCGCGATTTACCGCAAAGATGCGCGACGTGACGGAGTTTCTCGCGGAACTCGGGCTTGCAGCGCCGATGCGCGAAGTCCCGCTGCGCGTCACGTATCAGGATTCGTGCCATCTCGCGCACGGGCAGAAGATTCGCGAAGCGCCGCGCAAGCTGATTCGTTCCGTGCCCGGCGTCGAATTCGTCGAGATGCCGCTCGCGGATCAGTGCTGCGGTTCGGCGGGTGTCTACAATGTCACCGAGACGAAAACGTCGCTCGAATTGCTCGCGCTGAAAATGGAATCGGTGGGCGCGACCAAATCGCAGGCGATCGTGACAGCGAATCCCGGCTGCATCCTGCAGCTTCGCGCCGGCGCCGCGATTCACCGCACGGGGCACGAAGTGCTGCACGTCGTCGAACTTCTCGATCGTGCCCTCGCCGCGTCTTCCTAGGGCGAAGAGCCGGCGAGACGCCGGCGCTACTGAAGACCGTTACTTCTCGCCGACGAGGTAGCGGCAGCCGCGCGGGCCCATGAGGGCCGAGTGCGTGGCGCCTGCGGGGACATCGCAGCGGTCACCCACGCGGTACGTCTGCGATGCCCCGTCCATTGTAAGCGTCATTTCGCCGTCGAGGATGATGTGCGCGGTCAAGCCTGCGTGTGTGTGGTTGGGATAGAAGGCCTTGGGGCCGTCCTGCCAAACAAAGGTGTGCGCGAAGCCTTCCGCTTCGAGCTGTTTCTGAAGCTCGCGCTCGTTCATCGCCACCATCCGCTTTAGCAAAGTATAGCAGCGACGGTTATCGGGGATTGCCAAAGGGGGGACTTGCGGGCGGAGCGTGGTGGGGGAGCCGCCCGCAAGCTGGTGCTAGGAGCAAATCGAGAGCGCTTGTGCCGCTACTGCTCGAGGCGGCCTCCGGCGCGGAAGGCGAAGTTCGGTGCGCCCTGCTTGACCGTGTAACCGGACGGCACCGCGAACAGGCTCGCCTCCGGCTCGCTGCGTTGAATATTGGTGAGCTGCGTGATTGTTTCGCCGGTGCGCGGGTCGTCGTGTTTCCGCAGCACCACCATCTGCAGGTCGGGCGAATACCATTTCTCGGTGGTGATCACGATCGGGTTCTCGTTTCCGATCGCGCCCGCCGGGATGGTGCGCGTGTAGCGCGTGCCCTCGGCCTGAACGCCGTTGATCGTCTGCGTGCCGAGCGATGTCGTCACCACATCTCTCTGGCGTCGCCCCGCGTTATCCGCGTCGGCGTCGTCCGGCGAAGGCGGCGCACCTCTCCGTTCGAAAGCGCCCTTCCGGCCACCACGATGACGCCCGGATGGCGGCGGCACCTGGTGCGCAATCTTGGTGTTGGGATTGAGGATGTACTGCGTATTCGCGACGACGTCGTTGATCATGATCGCGCGCGGCGCCGGCTTGTCCGACGCTGCCCACGGTCCGATTCCCGCCAACGTCACGTCGCGGCGCGTGCGGCCCTGGCCGTCGCGCGCGATGGTTCCGGTCGTGCTGCGCTGAATCTGGTTGCCGTCCGCCAACGTCTGGGTCTGCTTGGTCGTAAACGTCGCGGTGAAGGGCGCGCCCGTCACCGTCTTGCCGCCGACGCTCCCCTCAAAACCCATAATCGCGATGGCGTCATCCGGTCCCATGCCGAATCCCGACCCGTCGCCGCCCCGGTATGGGCGCGGTCCTTGCTGCGCGGGCGCCGAGCCCGGCGCCAGTAGCGTCGCGATCGCCAGAAGCCCTATCCACGCTCGCGTCATCTTATTATTCGCGTTCATCGCTAATCTCTCCACATCGACTACGTCGAGCCCGTGGCCCTGGAATTTTCTAGTTCGCCGCTTCCTGAGACACCAGTCGGATCGCCTGCGGCGTGCCGTCGTCGCTCACCAGCAGGTCGGCCGAAATGCTGCCGGACGATCCCGCCAGGCTCACCGGCATTCCGAGCGACGCGAGCGCGGAACCGGAAAGCTCGACGCGCACCACCGTGCCGCCTTCCGAGCCGTCCGGGTCGTCCGCGTAAGGCAGGGCGATGAAACCCGAGGCGCTTTCGACGGCGCTCTGCGCGTTCTGGCCTGCCGTCGCGGCAATCGAAACATTCGGCTGATCATTTGGCCCCGCGACGGGCGCTTTCACGCCCGGCTGAAAATGAACGAGCGAGACGCCCGCAACCAGCAGGACTGTTGCGGCGATGCCGAGTGCCGCGACGTGCCGCCCGAGGCTCGATCTGGCCGCGCCGGTCTTCGCATCGCGAAATTCGCGCAGCAGCGCGGATTCCACCCAGGCGGGCGCTTCCTGCTCGCCTTCGGCCGTCGCAATCGCGTGCAGCGCCTGATCGAGCGATTCCGTTTCGGTGAGGAGTTGCGCGCAATGGGCGCACGACTCCGCATGAGCCAGCGCACGTTCGCGCAGAGCCACGCCGTGCGTCCCCGGACGATCCAGATCGTGGACGATTTCCTCGAACTCCACACACTGCATCGAATTCATCTCCTCCATTTCGCTCATATGCCCACCGCCGGAACGCGCCGCGCCGTGTGCGCGTCGCGCAGCTTCTCCAGTAAAATCGCCCGAGCCCTGTGCAGCCGCGAGCGCACCGTGCCC
>JBAPOM010000101.1:0-1541 GCA_049279635.1 Candidatus Acidiferrales bacterium | reverse complement strand
TTTCTCGATCGCACGCCTCGGGGACGTGTTGCCACCCACCTCGCCTACCAACACTTTGGCATCAAGCGGCCGGGCGCGAGCACGGTGGGCCAGGAAACGTTGTTTTGATTTGTCATTCTGAGTCCGCCGCGGCGGACGACGAATCCCTCTCCGATTCTGACGCTCCGCACGTGAATCCGTCGCTAGAAGTTGATGGCTAGGCCGCGCACGGAATTGAATGCGTCGCCCATCGCTTCCCATACAGTCGGATGCGCGTGAATGGTTGCGGCCATATCGTCGAGCGTGGCTTCGAGGCCGAGCGCCGCGACTGGCTCGGCGATGATTTCCGTGGCGAGCGGCCCGATCGCGTGGACGCCCAGAATCTCGCCGTATTTCGCTTCCGCCACCACTTTGATGAAGCCGTCGTGCTGGCCGAGGATCGTGGCTTTGCTGTTGGCGAGGAACGGAAACTTGCCCGTTTTCACATCGAATCCGGCCTCGCGCGCCTGCTTTTCCGTGAGTCCGATCGAACCGATCTGCGGCTCGCAGTAGGTGGCCGCGGGGCAGCGCTTGCGGTCAAAGGGCTGCATTTCCTTGCCCGCCATGCGGCCGACCGCGATGATGCCCTCCATCGACGCGGCGTGCGCGAGCTGCGGAAGCCCGGCAACGATGTCGCCAATGGCGTAGACTCGCGGCTCGTCCGTTTCGAGGTACGCGTTGGTGTGCACGAATCCGCGTTCGAGTTTCACTTTCGTCTTTTCGAGGCCTATGTTTTCCGTGAGCGGCCGGCGGCCAACGGCGATCAGAACTTTCTCGGCCGAGATTGACTGCGCTTTTCCGGTCTTGTCCTGGAAGCTGACGGTCGCGCCTCCTGCGGTTTTCTTCACGGAGTCGACCTTGGCACTCGTTTCGATGCGAATGCCCTTTTTCTTGAAATCCTTCTCGAGTTCAGGAGAGATGTCTTCGTCTTCGAGAGGCACAATGCGCGGCAGTGCTTCGAGGATTGTGACGTCGCTGCCGAAGGTCCGGAAAATCGAGGCGAATTCGACACCCACGGCCCCCGCACCGACCACCACCAGCGATTTAGGAATTGCCGGGAGCTGCAAAATTTCGCGGTTCGTCAGGATCACCTGCCCGTCGATTTCCACGCCGGGAAGCGAGCGCGCCTCCGAGCCGGTCGCGATCATCGTGTAAGTGGTCTCGATCTCGGTGGTCTTGCCATCTTTCTCGACGGACACGCGGCCGGGACCAGCGATGCGTCCCCAGCCTGTAATTGAATCAACTTTGTTTTTCTTGAAAAGGAGACCGATCCCGCCGGCGTGTTTCTTGACGATTTTGTCCTTGCGCGCCAGCATCGCCGGCCAGTTGACCTTCACATCCTTGACTTCGAAACCGAATTCCTCGGCGCGCTGAAAATAGTCGTAAATGTCGGCGTGGTGCAGGAACACCTTCGTGGGGATGCAGCCGACGTGCAGGCAGGTGCCGCCGAGAAACGGGTCTTTCTCGACCACCGCGGTTTTTAGCCCCCACTGGCTGGCGCGGATCGCGGCGACGTACCCGCC
>JBAPOM010000100.1:0-2197 GCA_049279635.1 Candidatus Acidiferrales bacterium | reverse complement strand
GAATTTGATGATCCGATCGCAAAGAAGTGGGACCTTCCCGAAGACAGGATCACCAAGGATCAGGTGGAAAACTGGATGGCGAACGTGGGATTTCATCTCGTTGGGGATTACGACATCTTCGAGGGCGAAAACAATCCTGAAGGCGCCGGAATGCCACAGCGATGGTTCGTAGTTTACTCGCGAGGCCTCGCGTCTGGTCGGTAGCTTCACCACGGCAGGCCCGCGGGCTAATCGAATGGCCGATCGTCACACCACGGACATATCGGAAGTCATCGAAAACCAGAAGCTGACGCTCTTCGTCAGCGGGCTGATCCTCCTCTGTGCGCTGGTGACATTTTTCGATGGCTTCGACATGAATGTGATCTCGCTCGTGGCCCCGGAGGTGTCGGCGGCGCTGCACCTCAACCAATCGATGATGGGCAATGTGTTCAGTGCTGGCTTGGCTGGCACGATGGCGGGCGGGTTCCTGTTCGGTTATCTCGGAGATCGAATCGGGCGGCGTCCTTCGATCATTCTTGCGACGATATCCTTTGGCGTTCTCACCCTCGGATTGGCTCTGGCCGGCAGCTATTCGGAACTGGTGGCTCTGCGCTTCCTTCAGGGCATCGGGATCGGCGGCCTGCTTCCGCTCGCCTGGGTTTTGAATATCGACTACGTGCCGCGTGGCTACCAGTCGACGGTGGTCACGTTGCTGATGCTCGGTTATGCGCTCGGTGACAGTTTCGCCGGGCCACTCTCGATTTGGTTCACTTCCTACGGCTGGCAGTCGGTCTTCATCTTCGGTGGTTGTGCGGCACTGGCGGTCACCGTGCTTCTGATTTTCCTCCTGCCGGAATCGATCAAGTTTCTCGCGCACAAGAACGAGCGTCCGGATCTGATTGCCAGATTCGCCCAGCGCCTCGCACCCGGCCGGAGGATCGAGGCGTCGGATCGATTCGTCGTCTCGGATGAGCTGGGCCAAAGCGGGAAGGGTTTCCGGGTTTCGGCGCTCTTTCGAGACGAATTGCGATGGATCACGCCGCTGCTGTGGACCGCCTACATCGCGGCTTCGATCGCGATCTTCTTGAGGGTTTCGTGGGGGCCGACCATTCTCCAAGCGATGGGGTTCAGCCGGTCCACGGCCGCATACACAACCTCGATCAGCTCGCTCGGTGGGGCGCTCGGCGGCCTGCTGCTGATGCGCTTCACGGATACGCGCGGCGCGATCAGCATCGCCGTCTTTCCCGTGCTGACGGTGCCGTTGCTCCTCATGATGGGGCTGGGCAGAATCGGTGGAACGGCGTTTCTGGTGATGTATTTCTTTCTCACAACGCTCCTCGTGGGTGCGCACTTCGGCCTGCACAGCATTGCGGGGACTTTTTATCCGAGCACGCTTCGTTCGAATGGTGCGGGCTGGGCCACATCCACTTCGAAGATCGGGTCCGTGATGGGACCGGTGATTGGGGGCGCGGTGCTGTCAAGCCGCTTGCCTGTGAGGGTCTTGTTCGCGCTCTTCGCGGTTTTTCCCTTCGTGGTGGGCGTGGGCGTTTTCATACTCGGCTTAATTCAGCGACGCTCTTTGCGAACGGACGCGGCACAGCCCAAGAATCAAGCGCGCCGACAGGTTCCCATAACGGCGGAGCCGGCCTTATCTCGCCTGAACAGATGAACGGACGGCGGCTGAGCGCATATTGCCTCAGAAGTCAGAACTCACCTGGGGCTCACGTGGACATCAGAGCTGTACGAGACGAGGTTAAGCCTCGCTTCAAAGGCCAGTCTTGGTCCCCGCCGCCTTTTCTGTGCCATAGGCCACCACCCCGTCCTTTCAGCCATTGTGCCCGGCAATGGATATGACGCTCGCACATTTCCAGGCGCGAAAACATGAATGACAAAGCGAGCTGCAACCGACAAGCCGAAAAATGCCCGAACATCCCGCCCCGGGAAACGGCGCCTTCGCTCACGGAAGACGCCTCAAACTGATATGTTATACTTCTCACAGCCAGAGGGGCGGAAAGAGGCGGTATGGGATCATCGAAATTGAAAAAGTCTTCGGGGTCGGCGGCGCGCGGCATCGGACTTTTCGTGCTGGTGCTGGCTGTGTCGGCAATCCTGGGCGGCTTCTACGGCCCTGCGGCGATTGCCACGTCGGCAGGCTCTCCGGACACGGACCAGTTGCAGGATTCCGTGAAGAGCTTCACGCGAGTTCTCTCCGTGGTGC
>JBAPOM010000099.1:0-27389 GCA_049279635.1 Candidatus Acidiferrales bacterium | reverse complement strand
TCGTGATCGCCGCCGTCAACGTCGTCTTCCCGTGGTCGATGTGCCCGATCGTCCCCACGTTCAAGTGCGGCTTACTCCGCTCGAATTTCTCCTTCGCCATGTCTTTCCTCGCTCCTCCGCTTCAGCGTGCTGTACGAATCCCGCCTGCCTGAATCTGAGCCGAATTGAATCTGAACTATGACCTGACCACTTTGCCCGTCGCCCGGCCGATCACTTCCTCGGACACGTTTGGCGGCGCTTGCTGGTAATGCGAAAAGTGCATCGTAAAACTGCCGCGCCCCTGCGTCTTGCTGCGGATATCGGTCGCGTAGCCGAACATCTCCGCGAGCGGCACCAGGACGTTGATGATTTCGCTTCCGGCGCGAGTTTCCCGGCCCTGCAGCTGGCCGCGTCGCGAGTTCAGATCCGCGATCACCGGCCCCATATAGTCCTCGGGAACCACTACTTCCACGCGCATGATCGGCTCGAGCAGCTTCGGGCTCGCGCGGCGGCATGCTTCCTTGAACGCCATCGATCCCGCGATCTTGAATGCCATTTCCGAGCTGTCCACGTCGTGGTACGTCCCGTCGATCACGACGACCGCGAGGTCCACCATCTCGTAGCCTGCGAGAACGCCGTTTTCCATCGCTTCCTTCACGCCGTCTTCGATGGGAGGAATGAATTCCTTCGGAATCGCGCCGCCCACAACTTTGTCGATGAACAGCAGCCGGTGCTCCTTGTCGAAGCGCCACTTGCCGCCCTTGCCCGCTACCTGCTTCGCGAGCGCGTCGAGTTCGTCCGTCGACAGCTCGTGCATATCTTCGTGGTTCGCGTTCGGCAACGGCTGCACCGTCAGCTTCACGTGGCCGTATTGCCCGCGCCCGCCCGACTGCTTGATGTGCCGGTGCTCGGCTTCGGCCATCTTCAAAATCGTTTCGCGGTACGCCACCTGCGGCCGGCCCACGTTCGCCTGCACGTTGAATTCGCGCATCATCCGGTCCACGATGATCTCGAGGTGCAGCTCGCCCATCCCGGAAATCAGCGTTTGTCCCGTGTCCTGATCCGTGTGGACGCGGAACGTCGGATCTTCCTGCGCCAACTTTCCGAGCGCGGTGCCCATTTTTTCCTGATCCGCTTTTGTCTTGGGTTCGATCGCTACGGAAATAACCGGGGTGGGAAAATCGATGTTTTCGAGGACGATCGGCTTCTCTTCGTCGCACAGCGTGTCGCCGGTCGTCACGTTCTTCAAGCCTACGCACGCCGCGATGTCGCCCGCTTCGATCGATTCGATTTCTTCGCGCTTGTTCGCGTGCATGCGGAGCAAGCGCCCCATACGCTCGCGCGTCTTTCGCGTCGAGTTGTAAACCGATTGCCCGGTCTTCAGGACGCCCGAATACACCCGGATATACGTCAGATGCCCGACATACGGATCGGTCATGATCTTGAACGCCAGCGCCGCGAACGGCTGTTCATCCGACGCGCGCCGCAGTTCCGGCTCGGTTCCGTCCGTCGTCATGCCTTCCACCGGCGGCACGTCCATCGGCGACGGCAGATAGTCGACCACCGCATCGAGCAACGGCTGGACACCTTTGTTCTTGAACGCCGAGCCCGCGATTACCGGCACGAGTTTCAGCGCGATCGTCGAACGCCGCAGAGACGCGCGTAGTTCTGCCGGCTCGAGCGTGTGCTGCTCGAGATATTTGGTCAGGATGGCGTCGTCGTGCTCCGCGATGTACTCAACGACCTTCTCGCGGTGCTCTTTGTAAAATTCCGGGGTCAGCGCCGTCGCTTTCACGGCCGTTTCGAGCGCCGGGCGCGTCGCCAGGTACGCCGCATCCCACAGCTTCTCGAGCGGCAAACTTTCGTATTCCGCGCCCAGCGCCTCGT
Organism: Candidatus Acidiferrales bacterium; assembly: GCA_049279635.1. Lineage (GTDB taxonomy): Bacteria > Acidobacteriota > Terriglobia > Acidiferrales > UBA7541 > Palsa-295. Next base: position 25,523 of record JBAPOM010000099.1, on the reverse strand, counting down.
CCTTCCAGACGATCGCGCGCTCTTCGATGAAATCGATGATCCCGATGAAATTATCTTCGCGTCCGATGGGATAGGTAATGGGAACGGGGTGAGCCGCAAGCCTCTGGCGCATCGAGCGGATCGAGTGGTCGAAATCGGCGCCGATGCGGTCCATCTTGTTGATGAACGCGATGCGCGGCACGCGATACTTGTCCGCCTGCCGCCAGACCGTTTCCGACTGCGGCTGCACGCCTGCGACCGCGTCGAATACGGCAACCGCCCCATCCAGCACGCGCAGCGACCGCTCCACTTCCACCGTGAAATCCACGTGCCCCGGCGTATCGATGATATTGATGCGATAGCTCTTGTCGAACCGCTTCCACGAAGCGGTTGTTGCCGCCGACGTGATCGTGATCCCGCGTTCGCGCTCCTGCTCCATCCAGTCCATCACGGTGGTGCCTTCGTGGACTTCGCCGATCTTATAGGTCACACCCGTATAGAAAAGGATGCGCTCGGTGACGGTCGTCTTCCCCGCATCGATGTGCGCCATGATCCCGATGTTGCGCGTGTGATCGAGTTGTACTTGTCGTGCCATTTTCTTATTCGAGTCCCAGACCCTAAGCCGTTACCACCGATAATGCGCGAAAGCCTTGTTCGCTTCCGCCATGCGGTGAACATCCTCTTTTTTCTTCACGGCGCCGCCGCGGCCGTTTGCGGCATCCATGATTTCCTCGGCCAGCTTGTCCGTCATCGACTTGCCCGCCCGCGTCCGTGAATACAGCACCAGCCAGTGGATCGCGAGCGACTGCCGCCTGAAAGGATTCACTTCCACCGGCACCTGGTAGTTCGCGCCGCCCACGCGCCGCGTCTTCACTTCCAACACCGGCTTGCAGTTCTCGACCGCCTTCTTGAACAGCTTGAACGCGTCGTCGTTCGCCTTCTTCGCGACCTGGTCCATCGCCTTGTAGAAAATCGTTTGCGCGGTCGACCGCTTGCCGTCGTACATCATGCTCGAGATAAATTTCTGCACGAGGTCGCTGCCGAAAACCGGATCGCCCGGTATCCTGCGGCGTACAACCCATCCCTTGCGTGGCATCGCTCGCCTCTCCCGCTACTTCTGTGCGGCTTTGGGCCGCTTGGCGCCGTATTTCGAGCGCCCCTGCTTGCGGTTCTCGACGCCCGCCGCGTCGAGCGTTCCGCGAATCACGTGGTACCGCACGCCCGGCAGATCCTTCACGCGGCCTCCGCGCACGAGCACGATCGAGTGCTCCTGCAGGTTGTGGCCGATTCCGGGAATGTACGTCGTCACTTCGGCGCTGTTCGTCAGCCGCGCGCGCGCCACTTTTCTCAGCGCGGAGTTTGGTTTCTTCGGCGTCTGCGTGTAGACGCGAACGCACACCCCGCGCTTCTCGGGACATCCCTCGAGCGCGGGCGATTTCGTCTTCGTTCGAATTTTGTCCCGGCCATACCGCACCAGTTGCGCAAACGTCGGCACGCTACCCCCTTGATTCTCAAAACTCTGTTTTTGTCTGGCTCTGCGCAGCCCAAACCTGCCCGCGCAGAACTTTGCGGGTGCATGAACGAAGAAGGTCGCCAAACCCGAAGGAACTACCAGGTACTCCGCGCTGACGCTTCACCCCGAGGAGTGAACTCAACTCTTACTGCGGAGAGGCTGTCACGGCTTTGCGGGGCTGGCGCCCCATTTCGGCCGTTCTTCCTTAACCCCGTTCCTCTTTTCTTGTTCCGGGGCTGGAAGACTTCCCTTTCACCACCGGGCACAATGCCCTAAGCACAACCGCGTGAGTATAGAGAAAGTAAGGAGTCGTGTCAACTCGATTCACCTGTGGAAATCTGCGTGCTCGGACTTTCGCCGCGCCGAAATCCCGTCACCATTTCCCGAACCGGGAGAATCGTCCCAGCTTGCGCTATTCGTCACCCCTGATTTCTACCTTCCCAAATATAACCCCACGAAGCACCGAGGCGAGGATCGACTCTAGTAAGGCAAATTTCTGCGTATGTCGTTTTTCTTCAATAGCTTATGAGGCTCCCACCTTATCGCCGTCGGTGAGACTTCCATCCGCCTGCCCTCCCGGCGGCCACGCTCCCCTCACCGCCTGGTAGTTCCTAACTTCTCAATCGCCCCCCGATGAACGCTTTACGTCGAGCCATCATCACACCTAAACTGGGGCCTCGGATTTCAACAGGGAGCACGTGTGATTTTTCGCTGGATGGCGATTTTCTGCCTTCTGAGCTTGCCGATACTCGCAAGCGCGCAGGACAAATCCACGCCTCCCGCTTCGCCTCAAGATTCCGCCGCAACCGCTCCGGCGCCAAAGAAATCGACGCCCGATTATTCGCAAGAACCGTTTGTCATCGAGCAGTTCCTCTCATCCGTGCGCTATGAAAATGACGGCACGGGCGAGCGCGATGTCACCGCTCGCATCCGTATTCAAAGCGATGCGGGCGTGCAGACATTCGGGCAACTCCGACTCGGCTACAACTCCGCGAACGAACAACTCGACGTTCGCTACGTGCGCGTGCGCAAACCCGACGGCTCCGTCGTCACCGCCGGCCCTGACGCGATCACCGATATGACGGCTCCCGTCGCGCGCGACGCCCCCGTTTATACCGACTTCAAGGAAAAACATGTCACCGTGCCCGACCTCGCGCCCGGCGTCACGCTCGAATACGAAACCGTCACGCGCCTCGTGACGCCGCTTGCTCCCAGCGAATTCTGGTTCGACCACAATTTCGTCAAGAGCTCGATCGTTCTCGACGAGCAGCTCGAAATCAGCGTTCCCGGGGGCCGCAAGATCGATCTGCAATCGTCACCTCAAACGCCCTACGAAATGGTCTCGAAAGACGGCCGCACGATCTACACCTGGAAGCAATCGAACCTCAAACTGCCTTCCGACGACGACGCGAAAAAGCAGCAGCCGCGGGATGCGGAAGCGAAGATTCCTGACGTGCAGCTCACCACGTTCACAAGCTGGGAAGCAGTCGGCAAGTGGTACGCGAAGCTCGAGCAGGGGCGCACCGATCCCTCTCCCGAAATTCGCGCCAAAACGGCTGCTCTGATCGAAGGCCGCACCACGGAGCTCGAAAAAATCCAGGCGCTGTACAATTACGTCTCGAAAAGCATCCGCTACGTGAGCCTTTCCTTCGGCGTGGGCCGCTACCAGCCGCATACGGCCGCCGAAATTTTCGCGAACCAGTATGGCGACTGCAAGGACAAGCACACGCTGCTTGCTTCCATGCTCAACACCGCCGGCATCCCGTCCGACGCCGTCCTGATTTCCTACGAGCGCAAATTTGATCCGTCGATGCCTTCGCCCGCGCAGTTCAACCACATGATCACGGCCGTGCCGCTCGGCAAAGAACTGATCTGGATGGACGCGACCGAGGAAGTAGCGCCGTTCCGCCTGCTCGCCTCGCCGCTGCGCGCGAAATCCGCGCTCGTCGTTCCACCCGACGGCGATGCCAAGGTCATTGAAACGCCAGCCGACCCGCCGTTTCCGTCGTCGCAGCACGTCGAAATCGACGCCACGGTGAGCGACCTCGGCAAGCTCACCGGCCACGTGCGCTACACCGTGCGCGGCGACAACGAGCTCATCCTGCGCCTCGCATTCCGGCGGACGCCGGAAACGAAGTGGAAGCAGCTTGCCCAGACAATCCTCTCGCTCGACGGCATGCGCGGCGAAGTCACATCCGTGAACCCCGGCGATCCGACGGCCACTGCAAATCCGTTCGTGCTCGACATCGATTTTGAACTGCCGAACTACCTCGATTGGTCGAGCAAGAAAGCCAAAGCCGCGTTGCCGCTCCTTTCGATCGGGCTGCCCAATCCTCCCGACGACAACACCGCGCCCGTGAAGCTCGGCAGCCCCCTCAAGGTGGATCTGAGCCTGAAACTGGAACTGCCGCCCGCCGACACCGCGCAGACTCCCATTTCCGACTCCGTCACGCGCGACTACGCCGATTTTTCTTCGAGCTACCATTTTGCCGGCCACACGCTCACCGCCGAGCGCATCCTGAATTTCAAACTCCGCGAACTCCCGGCCTCGCGCACCAGCGACTACCTCGCCTTCGCGCGCGCGGTGAACAACGATGAAAATCAGCCTCTCGTCGTCGCGAATGCCTCGTCCGGCGCTCCCGAAATTCCCGCGGCGGCCAAGCCGGCCGATCTTTTCGAAGCGGGCCTCGCCGCGCTCAATTCCGGCAATATGCGCGCAGCGATCCCGCTCTTCCAACGCGTCGTCGCACTCGATCCGAAATACAAGCAGGCTTGGAACGATCTCGGCCTCGCCTACCTGCGCGACGGTTCCTACGACGAGGCGGCCACCTCCTTCCGCAAGCAGTTGGATGTCGACCCGTTCGACGAGCACGCCAACGACTACCTCGGCCTCGCGCTCGAGAACCAGCAGAAGTATCCCGAGGCCATCGCCGCATTCCGCAAGCAGGTTGAGGGCAATCCGCTCGATCTCATGGCCCACGCCGCTCTCGGCAGCATCTTTCTCGAACAGCATCTTTATCCCGACGCCGTGCCCGAACTCGAAAAAGCCGTGATTCTCTCGCCGGACAATGCCCAGCTCCAGGTGAGCCTCGGCCGCGCGTACATCAATAGCGGCCAGCAGGAAAAAGGCCTGGCCGCTTTCGACAAGGCCGCCGGCATCGCCCAGACACCCGCGATCTGGAACGACATCGCCTACAATCTCGCGGACAACAAGATCGAGCTCGATAAAGCCGAGCGATACGCCGAGTCTGCAATCTCTTCCACCGATGCCGATCTCCGCAATATCGATCTCCTCCATCTCACCATGGACCAGATGAACGAAGTCGCGAGCATCGGCTCCTTGTGGGATACGCTTGGATGGGTTTACTTCGCGAAGGACGACATGCAGAAGGCCGAGCGTTATATCCGCGCGGCCTGGCAGCTCGATCAGCACGGCGAAGTCGCCGATCATCTCGCGCGAATCTACGAAAAGCTCGGCGACAAGGATCAGGCCGTCCACGCGTTTGCGCTCGCGCTCGCCGCGCCACATTCCGTTCCCGAGACGCGCGCTCGCCTGATTCTGCTGCTCGGAGGCAATGCCGGCATCGACGGCCTCGTGAAAAACGCGACCCCGGAACTCGCCTCCATGCGCTCTTTCGAATTGAAGGGATTGCTGAAGGAAGACGCGAGCGCCGATTTTCTGATCCTGCTCTCACCGGCAGGCTCCGATGGCGGATCGGTGAAAGTGGACGCCGCGAAATTCGTGAGCGGCAGTGAATCGCTGCGCCCCTTCGCCGACAAGTTGATCACTCTCGATTATGGCAGCGCGTTTCCCGATGCCTCGCCCGCGAAACTCGTGCGCCGCGGCGCGCTATCGTGCTCGGCGAAATCGGGCGATTGCACCTTCAACCTACTCATCCCCGAAGACGTCCACGCCATAAATTGACTGACGATCCGACGAGGATCGTCATCCTGAGATGAGCGCCGTTTGCTCGTCGAAGGATCTCTCCCCACGATCCGACGACCCTTCGCGTGGGCCTTCAGGCCCGCGAAAAGGGCGCGCCACCACAACGGCTTTAGCCGCGGCGCTTCATTAGTCCCGCTTCGGCTCCCACGTCATTTTGAACACAACCGACCGCCGAATCTCTCCGCTCAGGAGCGTCTGAGGGATCGCTTCCACATGGCGATCCTGTTGCAGATTTCGTCCCCACACCGAATACGTGAAGCCGCGAATGTTATTTGTGGACACACCCACGTCCACGCGATTCACGGTGGGCAGCATGTTGCGAATCGCATCGTCGTAGTAATAAGCGGCATCGAAGTTCAGGTAACGAGTCAAATCGAAGCGCGATTGGACGTTGAGCTGATGCTCCGGATTGGCGGCCACCGCGGGGAACCCGGTATTCGCCACGGACGTGCCGCGCAGCTCAGTGATCGCTGTCGAGAGGGTCCAGCGCCGAACCGGAGCGTAATTCAGTGAAAGCTCCAGTCCATGCGTCTGGCCGCCGCCCGCGTTGTAAACGCTGACGGGCAGGTCGACGTACAACGGCGAGGGATTGATGATTGCCGCTCCCGGCGCGCTTAAGCCAAGCAGCCGGCTGTAGCTGTTGTAATAGATCGCGGCATCGACTGAGAATTTCGGCTTCCACTCATACCGGTACCCCAATTCGGCCGCGTGCAAAATCTCTGATTCCATTCCGGGGTGTCCCTCGACGAGTACAAACGTGGGAGGCGTCTCACTGATTTCGAATTCGCGATCGCGGAGCCCCTCTTCGATCTCTGCGGGTGTCCTCACCGCGCGCGAATAGGCGGCCCACACCGTGTTCGACGGATTGGGCGTCCAGACGGCCCGAATCTGCGGTTGGTACTCAAAACCTGTGTAATCGTTGTGCTCGAATTTCGAGCCTGCGATCACCCGAAGCTTATCCGGCACGAGAAAGACGTCATATTGGATGAAGCCACTGTACGTCGTATCTCTCTGCGAAGCGGGCACGAAGCTAATGGTAAACGTGGCGGGCCAAGTATCGGCGGTGGTCAGGATTCCCCCGCCCATCGTCAGCGTCTGGCGAGCCGAGAGGGCATAGTCGTGCTGCAGCTCAACGTCGCACGTGCTGCGGTATCCCGTATCGATCGCAGCGACGCGTTCGGTCCAATCGCAGAAACCCAGCACCTCCGTCGACGATCTTTCGCTAGATGTGTGCTTCCAGCGGGCGAGCACGTGGCCGCCTTTCACCACGGTGTCGGTCGCGAGCGCTACCGGGGCGGACGTGGGACTGAAGACCGGCACAACGTCGCGCACCCGTCCCGAGTAGCCCTCACCGTCGAACGTCACCGTGTCTTTGTCCGAGGCATTCCAATCCAAGCGAATTCCGCCCTGCGAAATCGTCCACGCATCGTAGTTATTGGCTCCGGCTGCGTCGGCTGTCGGAAGCCAGTAGTTGCTCGTCCCATAAACGCGATACGCGAAGCCATCTCCTGCGCTTCCGCCGTAGCGCACGCGCCCGGCATACCCCTCGTTCGCGCCCGCGGAAGCGGTAACCTGCGGCCCCTGCGTTTTCGCCGCTGGCTTGGTGATGATGTTGATCACCCCGTTCACGGCGTTCGCGCCCCACAGCGTGCCGCCCGGACCGCGTATCACCTCGATCCGGTCGATATCCTCGAGCGGCGGGTCTTGCACGTCCCAGTACACGCCTCCGAACGTCGGCGAGTACACCAGGCGCCCGTCGATCAGCACCAGCATCTTGTCGTTGAAGGCATTGCTGAATCCCCGCGCGCTCACGAGCCAGATGTGAGCGCTCTGCTGCACCACATACAGTCCCGGGACCATGCGCAGAGCGTCCGGCACCGACGAAAAGCCTCCGCGCCGCAGGTCGTCTCCGGTGATGACGTAGATAGCGGCGGGCGCCTTCGACAGCGTCTCGGCTTTCTTCGAGACCGACGTCACCTCAACTTTCATCAGATCCTCGATGCTCAGATTCGTCAGGTCCGGCTGTACCGATGCACTCGTGCTGGAGGGCGCCGTGCTTGCGATCGGGGAACCAGGGGCTTGTGCGCGCGCAATCGTGCACCCGAGGATGAAAAACGCGATCACGCCGGCAGTGATGGCTCCGGCCGACGATTTCGGGACTGCTTCGATTTCGTTCAAGGCGTCGATATAACTTTCATCGGACCAAGGCAGGTTTATCTCCAGCGATTCGTAGGAAAATCGACGAAAAACAATATCTTCAGTGGATTTTCTGTGGAGGGGCCGGGCAAATCCGGCGAAGCTGTGCCGTCCGGCGCTATCTGTTTCGAATCGGTACAGCCAGTGCGATCCGACTAGTGCCGGCCTTTGGATGCGGAAGCGACTTCGTCTTCACCGCATCATTTATCTCTCCGCGCTGAGCAGACGGCCGACATTGCCCACGCGCAGGCCGTCCCCGCGATCCTTGAAGTAGCGCGCGTTTATTTCATCGGGGCCGAGGTCCTCGACCGAGCGAAAACCCGTCTGTCTCAGCCGCTCGGCGAGCTCCTCCGGATCGAAAAATGTACGGAACGGCTCGCCCGCCGATTCCACGCGCCGCGAAAGCGCATCCAGCGCCATTCGCTCGAGGATTCCCAGCGATCCGCGCGGCACCATGTAGTCGAAAACGATTCCGCCGCCCCGCGGCAACGACGCAACAAATCGAAGCGTCGCGGCAATGGCGTCCTCGGTGAGGTACATCGACACGCCGAGCCAGGAGAAAAACGCGGGCTTCCCGCGATCGAACCCGGCGTCGCGTAAGCCTTCAGCTAGCGTCTGCCGCTCGAAATCGACCGGCGCGAACGTCACCGACGCCGGAATCTTGATCTCAGTCGCGGCAAGCTGGTGCCGCTTCCACTCTTGCGTCGCCGGATAATCGACCTCGAAAACCCGCAGAGCCGTTTCGGCATGCGGATTCCGGTACGCAAACGTGTCGAGCCCCGCCCCCAGCACCACGTATTGCGCGGTGCCGCGCCCGATCGCTCGCGCGAGTTCGTCCTCCGCATACCGGCTGCGCGCCGCCATGAACGCCCGCAGAGCCATCGACACGCGGTCGCGGCCCATTCCTTCGCCGCCCTCGAGCCGTTGGATCGCACCCGGCCCGAGAATTTTCAGCGCGATCGGATCGTCGAGCACCTTCGGGTGGTCGGCAAGCTGGTGCGCCGCGCGTCGCATCGCCACCCGCAGCGCCGTACGGCTCGGCTTCGCCTCTTCCATGATTTGAAGTTATACGACGAAAACGTACGCGTCCGCGGGAATTCTCGTGGAGTCGCTGGCCGCGATTTCCGCTAATCGCCGCGGCCAAGCTTACTTCGAGGCAAGATCGATGAGCTGGATTTCCGAATTTTCTTGCAGCCGGTCGAATACGATCTGGCTGCCGTCGGGAGTAATATCAAAAGTCCTCATCACGGCGGAACTGCTCAGGTGAGTCAAACGCCGAGAGCGCATCGTGGCAAGATCCAGCAACCAGAAATCCTGTCCGGCCAACGTATCTCCCAGCATGTAAACCAGACCGGCGCCATCTGGCAGGAACCGCGCCCGCTCCCCTTCGCGCTGCACGTCGATTTCCGGCAGCTTCGTGGGCGTGCCATCCGGGCGCATCGCCAGCAGCGGCTCCAGCGTGAACACTTGCGTACCGCCATACACGATCAGGTCGCCTCGTGGAGACCATACAGGATCCAGGAACGGGCCTGTTGCCAACCGAACCGGCGAGCCGCCATCGACCGGCAGCTTGAACACGCCCGCTCCGTTGCGGTCGCTGCCCGCCGCGACAATCCATTTGCCATCGGGAGACCAGGAGGCCGTGCCGCGAACATCGACGTCGCCCGAAAGAGGATGGAGTTGCGTTCCGTCCGCGGCCATTACGTGCATCTGCTCTTTGCCGTTCCGCCTCAACGCAAACGCAACATTCGCGCCGTCCTTCGAGACGGCCGGAGGCCACCGGAGTGCGCCTTCCGAACCTTTCCAAATCTCGAGCGCTTGCCCATCGCGATAGGTCCACAATCCGTCCGCGCCATCGCGAGAAGATAGATAGAACAACGATCCGCCTCCGAAGCGCGGCGTCTGCGCACGCACGGTGGGCAACGGGAAGGCCTTCACGTCCTGCTCCTCGACCGTGCGGGTGGTAATCGGGATCGTCCACAGGTTGACCTCTGCATTTACGACGCTCGCCGCAAGCCGCCGGCAGTCCGCCGTGGCGGCGACGGCGGTGTACTGCTCCAACCCCGAACTCACGCGGCGTAAACTTCGGGTCTCCACATCGAACGCCCACAACCACGGGCCGGCCCCCTCCTGGTTGGGGGCAACGAAGAGAAGCGTCTGCTCGTCGATCGGAGTCGGATATGCGATATCGGTGTTGAGATGTGTGAGTTGTTCCGGGTCTCCGCCTTCGGGTGAGATGCGCCACAGATCCATCTCATGCGTGGCCGGACGGCCGCGCACAAAGTAGATCCAGCGGCCATCCTTCGACCAGACCTGATAGTGGTTGTGGAGTCCGGGCTCGTTTTGCACGATCTGGCGTTGGTTCGCGCCGTTGTGATCCGCCACAAACATGGGGTCGCCCGGATCCCACGTGTGATAGACGAGCCGGGCGCCATCGGGCGACCAAGCCACCTCGGCTGCGTGCTCAGCCAGGAAATCGTGCGGCGCTCCGCCTATCAGGGGCCATAACATGAGTCTCCTGCTTTGTGTTCCGCCGCTCCACACCTCCGACCCATCGCCTGAGAATCCAACGGCACGAAGGGGCGCACGTGCATCCCCGATCTGCCCATGGGTAAGGTTCGCGAGGCTGCTACCGTCGGATTGAATCAGCCAGATATCGAACGTGCCGCTGCGGTCGGAAATGAAAGCGACGAATTTCCCGTCCGGAGAAATGGCGGGGTTCGTTTGGGCTCCTTTGAAATCGGTGAGCGGCGTGAATTGCGCGTTGGAAAGTGGATTCTGGACTTCCGGCTGGCGGCGAGTGGCAACGGTCCACGCAACGACTCCCGCTATCAGCAGCGCCGCCCCCGTCCATAGCAGCCAGGCGTAACGTTTGGGAGCAGCCACCGCCGAAGCGGCCCCCCGGCTCGAAACATCTCGATCGCCATGCGGCAGGAGAGCTCCGCTCGCTCGTTCTTGGGATGCCGCGAGCTCTTCCTCGATCTCAATCCGGGCATCGCCGAGGTCCCGAAGACGGCGCTGCGGGTCCTTTTGCAGGCACCGCCGCAGCAAATCGCGAATTCGCGCAGGCACCGCCGCGGGCAGGGTCTGCCAACTGGGCTCCTTCTCCAGGACTGCAGCAATTGTGTCCGGCAACGTCTCGCCTGGAAACGTCCGCCGGGCCGTCAGCAGTTCGTAGAGCACGCAACCAAACGCCCAGATGTCGGTCCGCTTGTCTACAGGCTTGCCGCGCGCCTGCTCCGGGCTCATGTACGCGGGCGTACCGATGATTCTGCCTTCCTCTGTGCCCATCGCTGTGAGCGTCGGCGCATCGGAGAGATCGAGCCCGACGTCGTCGCCAAACGCCTGCGCCAAGCCGAAATCCAGCACTTTCACTCTGCCTTCCGGCGTTACCTTCACATTGGCCGGCTTCAAATCCCGGTGGATCACACCTTTTTCGTGTGCCGCTTCCAGCGCTCCCGCCACTTGGCCGCCGATTGCGAGGGCCTCGTTGCAATTCATCGGGCCGGCCCTCAAGCGCCCCGCCAGCGTTTGGCCTTCGATCAGCTCCATCACCAGAAAATGCACATCGCCCGCTTGTTCCAGGTCGTGGATCGTCGCGATGTTGGGATGATTCAGCGAGGCCAGCAGCCGCGCCTCGCGCTGAAAACGGGCGAGCCGTTCGGGATCTTTTGCGAAGGACTGCGGAAGGATTTTGATCGCCACATCGCGCTTCAGCTGCGTGTCATGGGCCCGATAAACTTCGCCCATGCCGCCCGCGCCGATGCGCGAGAGGATCGTGTATTGTCCCAGCTGCGTGCCATCCTGCAGTGACTCATTGGTTGCAGCCGCCGGCTCCTCCAGAAAGCTGGAGTTCCCTTGATCGTGCGCGGCGAGCAGTGATTCGACTTCGTGGCGCAGAGCAGGATCGGTGCAAGTCTGGTCGAGGTAGTCGCGCCGCTGCTCTGGTGTCCGTCCAAGGGCGCCAGCGAGAACCTTTTTTACTTCTTGCCAGCGTTCCGGTGTCACGAGCGCGCTTCTTTCTTCAACAGAGGAACCGTAGTTTGATCAAGCGGCCTTGTTGCGGTCCGCGACACCCGGTCCGCCCAGCGCAGCGCCGTATGGCTCGGTCTCGCTTCGTCCATGTTTGCATTTATACGATGAAAGGTACCACAACCCGTCAGGCAATTTTCTCGCTGCTCAATGCGCGAAGCGGGCGCCCTCTGTTCTTTGGAAACTTCGCGGCGACTTTAGACGTATCCCAGGCAGGCCTTCACGCTAGTACACTAGGCGCCTTCATTCAGGGAGGAACCATGATCTCGACCCGCAACCCCGGAAGAGTCGCTGGCCTCTGGTATCTGGCCCTCACAATCCTCGGCCCGCTGCGCCTGATCTACATCCCCGGCAAGCTATTTGTCTCCGGGAACGCGGCCGCCACGGTCGACAACATCGCCGCTCACGAATTACTCTTCCGCTTCGGCATTGCCGCCGACCTGATCTGCGCGGTCATCCTGATCTTTTTGGTGCTCGCGCTATACCGGCTGTTCAAGGGAGTGGACCAGAACCTCGCCGTGCAGGTGGCGATCTTCGTGGGCGTGATGCCGGCCGTGATCTACTTCGTCGGCGTGGTGAATGACCTGGCCGCCCTAACCTTGGTCCGCGGCGTCGATTTCCTGTCCCCATTCGACAAGCCTCAACGCGACGCGCTGGCCATGCTGTTCCTTCAACTGCGCGACCATCAAAACACCGCCGCCGAAATCCTCTGGGGATTGTGGCTGATTCCGCTGGCAATCCTCGTGTACAAGTCGCGTTTTCTGCCGCGGTTCCTCGGCGCGTGGCTCGTCATCAACGGCCTCGCCTACCTGACCATGAGCTTTACGGGCATACTCCTGTCGCAGCACTACCAGCAAAAAGTTTTCACCTATTCGCAGCCTGCCCTCGCCGGCGAGCTGGCGCTCATGCTATGGCTCGTGATCAAGGGCGCGAAGCCGCCGGCGCTGGATACGGCGACAACAAGCGCAGCGGCGTAGAATGTCAGGCTGCGTTGCAAATTAACTCGCGCCCAAAAGAAACTAACTTCATTGGCCAACCGCGCGCGAGCGATGCAACGTTCTCGCGTGCCGATGTCGAAGCCTAGCGGTAGTAGCCGCGTTTCGCGCGCACGGCGAGATTCGACTTTTTCAGCTCGGCGTGTTCCTTGAATAGGTCGGAGCTCAGCGTCACCCGGATCTTGCAAAACGATCCGCGCGGCTTCGGAGCCGACGGCTCGTATCCGATCGTATACCGGGCGCGGAGCTCGTCGATCAGCTGGGCGAGCCGGGCCTTCGCTTCTGTCTTCGTGGTCCTCAGAACAGGCCCTCCGGTGATTTCGGCATACCTGCTGATATCCCCGGTTCGCGCGCCCACAAACATCAAGGTCAACGGGTTGACATCCATCGCGGCGATCACCGCGTCCGTCGCTGCGGACCGGTCGATCAGCGCTGCGACCACCGCGTCCGATTGCAACAACCGCACCGTCGCTTCTTGTTTCGTGTGCAGGCGCTCCGGCGCCTCCTTGCCGATGGTTTTCTGCGTGAGCGAATTCTCGAAGTTGGCGGTCCCGTCGGTAAACCACACCAGCACGCGCCGGCTGTTGGGCACAGTGGATTTCAGAGCCTGCCCCACGGCCTCGTACATGTCCTCATAAATGAACGTCCCTTCGCCCGTCTTCATCCCGGATGCCCGGTCGACGGCGGCAGCGGCAAGCGAGTGGTCGAGCGTGAAATCCTGCAACAGCTGCGTGTGCGAGGAAAACACCATGACGGCAACCTGGTCCTGCGGCTTCAGATGACCCAGGATCTCAAGCGCACCCTGCGCGAGCGGCTTCAGGATCGGCCGCACGGTGTCGGTGAGATCGAAAAGAAAAACGACGGACAATGGCAGGCGGTCCTGGCTGAAGTAGGTGATGCGTTGGCGCTGTCCGTCTTCCTCGACCACAAAATCGGCGGCCCCGAGGTTGCCGATCAGGTTGCCCGTTTTCTTGTTTTCGACCAAAGCATCCACAAGGACTGATTGCGAGGTGACTCGAATCGCGTGGTCCTCCGAATCGGCAGGGCGCGGCGCAGCCTGCGAATCCTGCCGGCCGGCAGCAGGCGCGGCGCAGATCAGGCAAAGCGCAAGAATAGCCGCGACGTTCACTGTAGTGAAAAAGTTCCGCCGCCATTCTATCGCGAATACCTAAATCCGGGTTGGAGGGCGGACAGAAATGCGAGGCAATATCTTCGAGCGAATCAAAGGAGAAACGTGAAGCTCAGCATGAGGTGTCTGGCGCGCGGAGAAAACATTTTCGGCGTCAAAATCGCGCAAAAGTCGGCGGTCTGTGGATTTTTCGGCCCCACGTAAGGCCCCGCTAGGGGGATCAAGGATCGCCGTCTTATTGCAGTAAAATTCAGGGATTCGTCGCCCGGTTATTTAATCTCCATCACTTCTTTTTCCTTCGATGCGGAGAGGTCTTCGATCTTTTTCGTTTCGGAATGTGTGACCTTCTCGAGCTCTTCGAGCGAGCGCTTCTTGTCGTCTTCGCTGATCTTTTTTTCCTTTTCGAGCTTTTCGATGGCTTCTTTGATGTCGCGGCGGATGTTGCGCACCGACGTCCGGTGATTTTCGAGGACCTTGTGGATGTGCTTCACGAGATCCTTGCGGCGCTCCTCGGTGAGCGGAGGAATCGGGACGCGAATCACTTTGCCGTCGTTGGCTGGATTGATGCCGAGATCGGAGGTCCGAATCGCTTTGTCGATCAGCGCGACCGCGCCCGGGTCCCAGGGCGCGATCACGATCGTCATGGGGTCGGGAATGTTGACGGTGCCGAGCTGATTGATCGGCATCGATGTGCCGTGATAATCGACGCGCACGTGATCGAGCAGCGCCATGTTGGCGCGTCCCGTACGGATTGCAGCGAGATCCTTGCGAAAATCCTCGACCGCCTTTTCCATGCGCGTTCGCGCTTGCGCGATCGCGTCTTTGCTGGTGGCAACCGTGCTCATCGAAAAAATGACCTCCGACTAATCGGCGGCGACAGTCGAGCCGACGCGCTCGCCGAGGACGACCCGCTTCAGGTTTCCCGGCACGTTCATGTTGAAGACGACGATCGGCATTTTGTTGTCCATGCAGAGCGAGATCGCCGTCGAGTCCATCACCGAGAGGCCCTTCTGCAGAACATCGAGATATGAGATGCGGTCAAACATCTTCGCACCCGCCACTTTTTCCGGATCGGCGTCGTAGATGCCATCGACGCGCGTCGCCTTCAAGATTACTTGCGCCTTGATTTCCATCGCGCGCAGCGCTGCCGCCGTGTCCGTGGAGAAATAGGGATTGCCGGTGCCCGCCGCGAAGATCACCACGCGCTTCTTTTCGAGGTGCCGCGTGGCGCGGCGCCGTATGAACGGCTCGGCCACCTGATGCATCTCGATCGCGCTCATCATGCGCGTGTGGCAGCCTGCTTTTTCGAAGGCGTCCTGCAGAGCGAGGCCATTGAGCACCGTCGCGAGCATGCCCATGTAGTCGCCCGTCGCGCGATCGATCTCGAGTCCCTGCTGCCGCGCGCCGCGGAAAATATTGCCGCCGCCGACGATCACCGCGATTTCGACGCCGAGGTCCTGAACGTCTTTTACTTCGCGCGCGATGCTCCGGATTGTCTTCGCATGAATGCCGAAATCATCGGGGCCGGAAAGCGATTCGCCCGAGAGTTTGAGGACGATGCGCTGGTAGACCGGCGTTTCCCCGGCCACGCCTTCGGTGCGTGCCTGCTGTGGTGCAGCCTTCATCGTGTTGGGTGACCGCTCGTGCCCCCGAGGCATTCTAGCAGAGAATCGGCGCAGGCTGGCGGACTCGTGAGCCGCGGATTTGAACGATTTAAATTGTGGGAGATAGCGTTCGCTTATGCCGGAACGGGCGTTCCGGCAGCGTCCGGCCCTTCGGGTGTGTCGGTGGCGCCGGTCCCGGTGCCGTCCATTTCGCCGACCTTGAAGCGCGAGAAGCGGCGAATGGCGATGTTTTCGCCGAGTTTCGCGATTGCCTGGTCGACCAGCTCCTTGATCGTGGTGCCTTCGTCCTTGATGAAGTGCTGCTCGTAGAGACAATTCTCTTCGTAGAATTTTTCCATCTTGCCGGTGACGATCTTCTCGATCACATTTTCGGGCTTGCCGGTGGCCTTGGCCTGTTCGCGATAGATTTCGCGCTCGCGATCGAGGATTTCCTGCGTCACTTCCTCGCGGCGAAGGAAGCGCGGGTCGAGCGCGGCGACGTGCATGGCCACGTCGTGGCACAGATTCTGGAAGTCATCCGTGCGCGCAACGAAATCGCTCTCGCAATTGATCTCGACGAGCACGCCAATCTTGCCGCCCGCGTGAATGTAGCAGCTCACGAGGCCTTCGGAGGTGGCGCGCTGTGCCTTTTTCGCCGCGGCTGCTTGTCCTTTCTTTCGCAGCACGGTGATGGCCTTCTCGATGTCGCCGCCCGTCTCGATCAGGGCCGCGCGGCAATCGGAAAAGCCCGCGCCGGTTTTATCGCGCAGTTCCTTCACGAGCTGCGCGGGTACGTTCTTTCCTGGATCAGGTGCTGTCGCCATCGATTCTATTCCCTGTTGGCTGGATTTTGAAACGGATCGCCGGGCTGCAATTTCGCACAGAATCCGCGCCGCAATTCCACCCTGATTGCGTTCCGGCGCCCAAATCATTCGCTGAATTTTATCGGGCCGAGCCTTCGTCATCTGGCACAGGAGTAGGAACTTCCTCGGCGGGAACCGCTTCCGCTACTTCGCCCTCGACGAAATCGCCTTCCTGCTTCTCATATTGTTCGTACGCGCTGGTATCGACGTAATCGGGGCCTTCTTCGCCCGGCACGCCTTCGGCCTTCTGATCGGCGATCTGCGTCTGCTCGAACGACTGGCGCCCCGAGACAACCGCGTCCGAAATTTTCGACGTGAACAGGCGAATCGCGCGCAGCGCATCGTCGTTGCCGGGAATCACCCAGTCGACGAGTGTCGGGTCGCAGTTCGTGTCGACGATCGCGACCACCGGAATGCCCATCCGGCGCGCCTCGCGCACCGCGATCACTTCCGCGTTGGGGTCGATCACGAACATCGTGTCCGGCAGCGTCGTCATGTTCTCGACGCCGGAGAAATTCTGCTGCAGGTGCTTCAATTCGCGGTCGAGCCGCGCCGCTTCCTTTTTCGAAAGCTGCGCCATGCGCCCGTCTTCGGACATGGCTTTCAGCAGCTTCAGCCGCTTGATGGATTTCTGCAATGTGACCCAGTTGGTGAGCGTCCCGCCGAGCCAGCGGTGGTTCACGAAAAACATGCCGCAGCGCTCCGCCTCTTCCTTGATGGCTTCCTGCGCCTGGCGCTTGGTGCCGAGGAAAAGCACGCTCTTGCCCTGCGCCGCCTGTTCGGCCACGTAGCGCGCGGCCTCACGGAACAGTTTCAAGGTCTTTTGTAAATCGATGATGTGAATTCCGTTACGCTCTCCGAAAATGTACTCCTTCATTTTCGGGTTCCAGCGACGCGTCTGATGGCCGAAATGCACGCCGGCCTCCAGAAGCTCCTTCATTGTAATTTCGACTCCCAAAGTACCTCCTCCCTTTTGAAGGGATGCTTGTGTCCCTAGCTTCCTGCCTCAGGACGATTCCGGCTTGCCGGAACAGCATCCTTTTTTGCCGGTCCTTCCCGGCCGTGAATTTTCCCGCGCCGATTTCCCGGCGCGGGCCTTGCATCGAAACAAAACCGATCGACTAGCGCTTGCTGAACTGGAAGCGGCGGCGTGCGCCCTTTTGCCCGTACTTCTTCCGTTCCTTCATGCGCGGATCGCGCGTCAAGAATCCGTTCTTGCGCAGCGCCGGGCGCAGCTCCGGATTCAGCCTCGAAAGCGCCCTCGATAATCCCATGCGCACGGCTCCGGCCTGGCCGCCTACGCCGCCGCCCTTCACCTGCGCATGCACCTCGAGCTGATCGTGCATCTGCGTGAACTTCAGCGGCTCGGTGGCCGCGATGTTCCACGCGACGTTGCGGAAATATTCGTCGACCGGCCGTCCGTTGACCGTGAACTGCGCCGGGCCTGGCTTGATGTATACGCGCGCGACTGCTTCGCGGCGGCGTCCCGTGCCGTAGTGCTGCTTCACTGAGCCTTCAAAATTCGCGGCTGAACTCAACGTCCCCCCTCTTCGATGGCTGCCCGTATCGCGCGGTCGCGGACTCGTCCGCGCAGCGCAAAATTCCCGAAATTGTTCCCGTCAGTTGTTCTTAGAGCGCAAGCGGCTGGGGCTTCTGTCCGGCGTGGCGGGCAAGCGCTTCCTTCCCTGCGTATACGCGCAACTTCTTGGCGCGGCGTGCGCGGAGCTTGTTCTTCGGCAGCATCCCGAGCACCGCTTCACGGATCACCTCTTCGGGACGCTTTTCGAGCATTCGGCGGATCGGAATTTCCTTCAGCCCGCCCGGATAGCCGCTGTGATGCCGATAAATCTTCTGGTCGATCTTGTTTCCGGTCAACCGTACGCGCTCGGCGTTGATCACCACCACGTGGTCTCCACAATCGAGACTCGGCGTGAAACTGGCCTTGTCCTTACCGATCAGAAGTCTCGCGATGCGCGTCGCCAGGCGCCCCAGCACCTGTCCTTCGGCGTCCACCACGAACCAATCTTTGCCTACCGTGAGCGCTTCCGCTTCCCGGCCCTTCGGAACATACGTCCGCATTCGCCCAGTCTACCTTTCCATCTAGAGACAAAGGCTAACTATAGCGTACCGCACTTCAGGCGTCAACGAGGCTCTCCGGACTCCGCCCCGGGTGGCACATCCCTTCATTTTTCAGAGAGATGGCTGACGGTAGATCCAAAGAACGACCTCCTGAATCTAATCGAGGGTACACGTCTTCATATCACAGCCTTGCGTGACCGACGTCACGTCGCGACGGAAGGCGTCGATCGATAGTGCCATCATCAAAGGTCTACAGAGCTAACAGAGGGTCAATCCAATGGACAAAATACCAAGAGTCCTGTTTTTCTCGAGAGGAAGCGCGTCGCGGGGCCAAATGGCCGAAGGATTTCTGCGCTCCCTGGCGGGCGATCGATTTATTCCGGTGAGCGCGGGAGCTGACGCCGCGGATGTGAATCCGCTGGCGGCGGAGGTGATGCGTGAAGTCGGAATCGATATCTCTGCCCAGAAGCCGCGCGAGGTCGGTTCTCTTTTCCACGAGACTTTTCACTTGGTAGTGGTTCTGAGCGACGAGGCTCGTGAGCGATATCCTGTGTATCCCTTCACCCGGAGACTGCTCAAGTGGTCCGTGCCGAACCCCGAGATTGCGGCCCGCGAGCTCGAAGCGCAAAAACAGATGTTCCGCCAAGTCCGAGATCAGATGAGAATCCAAGTGGAGAAATTAATTCAAACGACAGGCGCTCCTACCCATTCCTATTCCGCCGCGGCGTAAAGGCTGTGGCCGGGCCGCCGGTTGGCCATTGCGAGCCTGCCGACCGATTGCCATATGACGCAGCGCGGATATCTTTACGGCTCGGGCGGCGCGTCCGCTGAGTAGCCGTTGGGATAGAAATGGTTCGCCGTGATGTACGGCAAAAATCGCGCGCCGAACCAAATCGTATTGTTCTTCTCAACTTCCACTTTGGGCAAGCTCCAGTTCATCTGCGGTTCGGGGTAATACGTGAACGTCTTCGTGTCGGGATCGTAACGCACCAGCGAATTCTGCGGCTGGTCCGTGATCCAGATTTTGTCCGTTTGGTCCGGCCACACGTCGTAGGGATTCGCGCCCTGGGTGGGCATCTTGATTTCGGTCATCTTGCCGGTGGCTGGATCGAGCCGCCCGATGATCCCCGTGGTGTACTCCGAGAACCACACGATGCCCTTCGAATCGACTCCGACGCGGCGAATCTGGCCCCACGACGCTGGTGCGTAATACTCGGTGTACTCCTCGGTCTTGGGATCGAATTTCGTGACTTGCCCCTTGCTATAGCCCGCGCCCCAGATCGTGTCGTCCACGCGATCCACTGCGAGCCCATAGATTAGATTGTCGGGTGTTGGCGTCTGCCATTCGTGGACCACGCCGGTTTTCGCCACCAGCTCGCCGACTCCGCCGGGGCCTTTCACCATCCCGAACCAAATGTTGTCGTCGTTGTCCGTCGCGACCTGCAGCATGCCGCCGCGCCGCGGCACGTAGTGGCGAATCTGCTTGCCCGTCTCGGGATCGAGCTCGCCCAATTGCCCGCCGACAATCTCCGCCCAGAACACGTGCCCCTCTTTGTTCACTGTGATGCCATGCATGAAGACGTACGTGTCGGGCCCTTTCAGCGGATAGACCTTGAAGCGTTTGCTCGGATCGAGCTGCATGGGATCGAGATGAATCATGGCGTTCGCCGTCGGATTCGCGTACCACACGCCGTCCGGCACGATGAAGGGATCGTGCAGCAGTTGCGGCAGCGCGCGCCCACCCATCGCCGACGGATCCTGCGCCGTCTCTCCGTCGATTTCATTTGCGCCGATTACGTCGCCTCGAAACGGCGGCCGCGGAAAATTGTCTGGAATATCGTAGGAAACGTAAATCGCCTTTGCGAGCGCGCTCTCATCGAGGATCGGCGGATCGACCTTTAGCCGCTTATCCGGCGTGCTTGGACCAAAATTCGTCGCGAGATATTCCGCGATCTGATCTTTCTGCGCGCCGGTGAGGTAGGTGTGGCCGAGATTCGTAGCGAAAGCGTCGTCGGTCGGGCCGGTCTCCGTCATTCGCGCTATGCCGAGGCGGTAGCCTTCCTTGGTGCGGTGCATCGTGCCAAATTCCGGGCCGTGGCAACCGGTACAATTTGCTTTCAGCAGATCGCGTCCCGGCCCGGGCGGATACAGCTCGTCCATGCTGTCGACCCAAACCGTGTTGGCGCTCGCTCCCGGGCCGCCCATAGCGGCGGTCATTCCTTCGGTTGACGCGCCCTGCGTCGCGCCGCCGCGGCTGCCGATCTTCGTGAGCGCGATGTCGGCCGTTTTGTCTTCACCCGGCGCGAGATCGATCCGCAGCGTGGGCGATGTAAAGCCGCGCTCGAGCACGCTCACGTCATACGCGCCCGGCAGCGCTTGCGGGATCGTGTAGCGCCCCTTCACGCTGAACACCGTGTACCAGAGCTTGTAGGTGAGGTTGTGCGCCGTCACGCGAAATCCCACCACGGCGCCTTCGTTGGCTGTCACCGCGCCAGAAAGCGTTCCTCGTGTCGGCGCCGGCATCTGAGCGCGGGATCCGACTACCGCGCAGAACATTGCCAGCACGACCGCAATTCCGCCCGCGAGGCGCGCGTTGCGCAAAATATTGCTGCGGAGATGACGCAGGAGACTATGGAATATCGTTTTCATTGGCTCCCCCCGTTCACTCAACCTTTAGTGATCGGGAGAGTATCAGAAAACGCGCCCGGGAAGCTCGCCCCAGATTTGCCCGGAGCAAGCCCGCGCGGCGAAGGTGTGGATTGTGGATCGCCGGCTACGGGCGGTTGGCGACGCCGATATTGTGGACGCCGGCGAAGATGGAAACGGCCGCGCCGGTCGATTGCGGCAGCCACCACATGTGGCGGACAAGGCTGTTGTGGCTGAGTTGCATGCGGCGCCCCGCGTAGTCCAGGGCCAGCGGGCAAACTTGCGTGGCGACATAGATCGCAGGCGAGGAAGCGAACGGCCTCAGCAGGGGATTCTGCTCCACCGCGCCGCTGGCGACGGCCTGGCGCGTGGTATAGGCGTCGAATACCGCCGCGCCGTGCTGAGCGACCGACAGCGCGATCCACATCTTCCGCGATGGCAGCCGCTCAACACCGATTCTGCCGATCGGCTTGGCGGCGATGGGAGCGTTGGGAAGATCGGTTACTGGGGTCGTCTCGAAGTTCTGCTCGGCGTGCGCGGCAACGTGCATCGCAACGGCGGCTGGAGCGGTGTCGGTCGCTTTGGTGGCGGGGACGATCGCCGAAGAAGATAGCTGTTGCGCGCTCGCCGGCAGTGCGAAGGTGGCTGCGGCGGCTAGGAATCCATAAATCAGGGCGTATTTTTGAATCTTCCTGGCTCGCATTTCGGAATCCCTCAGTGTCGGCTTCCATCCGCGACTGCGAAATGGATGCTTGCGACACCGTGAGATTAGCGGCGCGCTCCGGGCCAGGCCATGGAGCGTTGCTCATATTCGAGTTGGTACCAAGGTCGTTACGCTTCGTTCTACGCACATCGGTACCACCGTCCTATAGCTAGCCGCCGATGCAGCCTCTAAAGTGGGCAGGTCGCACAAGTGTGATGGGGAGACAGCCGTGAGCACACAACAATGGTCGAGCCGGGGGCATGCGTTTGCGGGCGCTTCGGCCGCCAAAGCCAAACGGGACGCTCGCCGCAGGAAGCGCTTGCAAGTGTCTCTGCCCGTACATCTTTCGGTGTTCGATGCGCGCTTCCGGGACATCGAAGACGTGGGCGAGGTGATCGACTTCACGCGCGACGGCCTGTACTTCTCTACCTGCATGCCCCACTATTTTGTCGGCATGCGTCTTGAGGTCACTTTTCCCTATGGGGACAAAGTGGTCGCGCACAAAAAATTTCTCGGCTCGATCGTCCGCATGGAAGACCTGGGCGACGGCAAGAGCGGCGTCGCCGTGCGCTTCCTTCTGTAGCTCCTCGGATTTTCCCGGCCCCAAAACACGCTTCACATCTGTCAGCACGGCCAAAATTCTCGCTGTGGAAATTCGGCGTCTATTGACGCGCATATAACCCCGCGTTAACAAGCACGGATTATGCTGCCGGGCGCGGGGGTCGCGATGAACGTGCTGTCTCTTCCGTTGGCAAACATCCCTCCCATGCCGCCCGAGGCATTCGAGCGCCTTTTGCGGAGGGCCGCCGCCAGTTGCTGGCTGGCGCGATTCAAGAATCAGGCTTCGCCGAAGGGAGTTCCCACTGTGAATCACTACGAGATCGGAGAAACAGCCGGCGCCATCTGGCAGGTGCTCTCGAGCGATGGGCCGCAGACGTTCGCCGCGCTAATGGAAGAGGTCGACGCACCTCAAAGCATTTTCTTTATGGCGGTTGGCTGGCTTTCGCGCGAGGACAAGCTGCAAATCGAGCCCGCGAACGGCGACTACCTCATTAGCCTCAGGCAATAGAAGCGGATCTGTCTGCGCAGGGCTGGGTGATCGAAGCTGGTGGCGGGAACTGCGCGAAAGAAGACTGAGCCGGGCGGCAAGTCGCGTCGTGGCGACCTGCCGTCCCCGGCGGAAAAGATCGTTTGGGCGAGGCGGCGGAAAAGCGGCCGATCAACCGGCCGAGGCGGTGACCCGCGTGCGCGACGAGAACTTGTCGTCTTCGCTGGCTTCGCCGGCCTTGTCGATCTCGATCGAGCCCTTGAAGTACGCGCCGTCTTCGATCATGATCCGCGCGGTCGTCAGATCGCCGACCACCGAACCATCCTTCTTGATCTCGATGCGGTCGCGGGCGCGCAGATTGCCCTTCACATTGCCGTAAACGACCACTTCGCGCGCGATGACGTCGGCCGTGAGCTTCGCGCTCGCGCCCACCGTCAGCTTGCGGTCCTCTAGCTGGACCAGCCCCTCGACGGTGCCGTCGATCATCAGGTCTTCGTTGCCGGTAATTTCGCCCTTCACGTGCAGGCTCGAGCCGAGCCGCGCCGTGCCGCTGGTGCTGGCTCCGGAACTCGTCGGATACGTATCCAGTGGTGCCATTTTCTTTGCCTCCCCAAAAGTGGATGCTGCCGATATTGGTGCTGATACGGGTGATGGTGCGACTGTCTGTCTAGGCTGCTGCGGGAGCGGCGTCCTAGAGGGGGTATCTGGCTTCTTATCTCCCCACATTACCCTAGCCTCCTTGGGCCCAATTGCGCCGGACTCTCAGCAATTTCGTGGACCGGGGATATCAATGTATTCCTGCGCTTCGTCCGTGCCAAATCCAAAATGGAACACTTGTGTCCGGGTCATCACCGCCCGAAAGGACAGGCGAAGGAGAGAGTGGCTGGTGGCGAGTGATTAGTGGCGAGAAAAACCCGCGCGCAGCGCTTACGATGCGCCGGCCCGCCCTGCAAGTTTTCCGGTCGACAAGGGGATAAGGCCCAAGGAAGCACGAACGGCACAGCAGGCCCGACCAACTTGCAATCACGAATTACGAGTCACAAGTCACGAGTCACGAGTCACGCTTTTCTAGCCACTAATCACTCGCCACCAGCCACTTCTTCAGTACTTGCGTAGCACTCCGACCACGCGGCCCTGGATTTTCACGTCCGCCGCGGATACCACGATCGGATCCATCGTCGAATTGGCCGGCTGCAGGCGAACCTTGCCGCCCGGCTCGCGGTAGAAACGCTTCACCGTCGCGTCGTCTTCGCCCACCAGCGCGACCACGATCTCGCCCGGGTTCGCCACCTGCGTCTGCTCGACGACGATGTAGTCGCCATCGAGAATATGATCCTCGCGCATCGATTCGCCCTTCACCTGCAGGACGAAGCTGTTCTGCCCGCGCGCGAAATCCGCCAGCGAAATCGTCTCTTTGTCCTCGACAGCCTCGAGCGGGCGCCCCGCCGCGATCCGCCCCGCGAGCGGCAGCTCCACCGTGTGCCGATCCATAATTTCCTCGCGCACCGGCTTCGGCAGCTGCATCACCTCGATCGACCGGCTCTGGTTGTACCCGCGCCGGATAAATCCCTTTTTCTCGAGCGTCGAGAGATGCT
The DNA here is from genome assembly GCA_049279635.1 of Candidatus Acidiferrales bacterium. Taxonomy (GTDB): domain Bacteria; phylum Acidobacteriota; class Terriglobia; order Acidiferrales; family UBA7541; genus Palsa-295. Next base: position 1,195 of record JBAPOM010000099.1, on the reverse strand, counting down.
TGTGCACGGTCGCGAGCGACGTCAGCTTCAGCGCGTGCGCGATCTCTTCGAAGCTCGGCGAGTATCCATTCTTATTCAGGAAACTCACCAGGTAGTTCAGCACTTCTTTTTGCCGTTTTGTCAGCGACATCTTTCCCCCATTCCTTCGCCGGCCTTCGCTCCGCTTTCTCCGCCAGCCTTCGCCTACACCTCGGACGAACGTCCTACTATATGGCGAACTAAAAGCGAAAGTCAATGGTACCCGGGTACAGGTCAAGGCCAGTTCCCTCATTCGGCCGATCGAAACGCAAATCGCGCGCGCCACGTCAATAAGGTATAGAAGACTGCGATAGCGAAAGCAGTTTCTGCAAATCCGCACGGGCTCGGTGTAGAATCCAGCAGCATGTCGTGGGGGAATCGACGGAGGGATTGTTCATGAAAAATGGGAAGGTTGTGAATTCTTTGCTGTCGCGCAAACTCGCCGTCGTCGTTGCGGCGGGCGCGCTTACAATCGCGATCGCGACTGCAGGGCTCGCGCGATCGCCTCGCGCGCCGAAGACTGCGGCCGACGGCGTATCGAGCAAGGTTATGGGCATGGCCTTCGACGGCCACTCGGTCTCGAATCTGGATGATTCGATCAAATACTGGGAAGTGCTCGGTTACACTCTGACGAACAAGCCCGAATGGAAGCTCGACAAGGAAGCGAACAAGCTCGACGGCACCCCGGGCGCGGAGCGCCGCACCGCAATCATGAGCGGGCCGAGTTCCGTCTCCCACGTGCCCTTCGTTCTGTACCTGACCGAATATCGCGGCATCAAGCGCCAGGACTTCAGCGGTCTGGGGTCCAACGCTATCGGCAACGGCCACATTGATCTCACGGTGATGGACGACTGCAACATCGTCATGAACAAGTTCAAAGATATGGGAATGCTGAAAGTGCCGCAGATGTTTTCCGCGCCTCCCAGGCCGGACGGCAAGCGCTCCTTTGTCTTCCTCGATGATCCCAGCGGCTGGCTCGTCGAGTTGTTTGCCAAGCCGCTTCCGGTTCCGGGAGCCCCGCCCGAGGCGCCCAAGGTCTCGAATTCCACCGCCACCATGCAGAATATCGACCGTCTCGGCATTGGGGCCGGTTTCAATCACATCGGCCTCAACATAATTGACATGCCCAAGGAGCTGTCGTTCTATCAGGGCGTGCTCGGTGGAGACTATCCGCCGT
>JBAPOM010000098.1:0-46083 GCA_049279635.1 Candidatus Acidiferrales bacterium | reverse complement strand
GTCTCTTACTGTGTCGATTAGAATGCACACCCTTCGTTTGTTTTCATGCGCTTACGGAGGTTTCTAATCGCCGCAGTGTCGATTAGAAAACGGGGATCCGCCTACGCAAAGCTACGGCGCGACAAGTCCGCCCTACGCCAAGCTACGGCGCGACATGCTGATGGCTTGATTCGCGCTGACCACTGATGCGTACGAAACACAGAGGACACCGAGAAAAGCCACAGAGAGCACGGAGAAGACAACTTCAACTTCATCACCGCACCCTTCGTCCTGATGCAACCTCAGGGCAGGGAGACGCAGGGGACGCGGAGAATGCCAGGTGCTTTGCCACCACTGGTGTTGCAAGCGCCGTGCACGAAGGCGGCGCCGAAGAGAGATTCTTCGCTCCGCTCAGAATGACGACCCGCGCGGGGGTTGCGAGATAATGAGCTTCGAAATATCGGAAGCGCTGAGGCGCAAATTTTCAAAGAGCGTCCGGTTCCCATCGAGGGAGCGGTACCACATCATCGCTAACAGATTGGCACGACCCGCCGCGGATTTCACCTGTCCTTGAGTGCAGTCTTGGACCGGGGGCAAAAACCTAGACGTCGAGCCGGGTTTGGGGCACTGAATGAGGCGCTCGCCGATCGCTTGGGTCGGGATCAGCGCGGGCCGGTGAGGGAACGCGGCGCGGTGGCGTCGGGAGCGCCGAGCGGCTCGGTGCGCGGGCCGTAGTGCGGGACGGGGCGATCGATTTCGTAGGCGCCGAGATCGGGGGCGCGGCCGGAGAAATCGTCGTTGATTGTGGGGAGGAGGACACCCGCATCGACCGCGGCGGAGCCGGACTTGAGGCGGAAATCGAAATCTTCGGGATTGTAGAGACGCTGCGGATCGGATTTGTCCGGCTCCGTGACCTTGACGAAGATGTCGTAATCGACGAGAACGCTGTGCTGTTCCTGATGGGTCTCTTCGCGGTACTCGTCGAGCGATTTGAAGTGCCGCGTCATAAGTTGCCCTGGGGGGCCCGCGCCTGGTTCGCGCTGGACTTCGCCCGTGTGCTTGCCGAACGGCATGAAAGCATCGAACGGCGGCGAATCCCATTCAAAAGCATCTTCCACATTCGGATTCGGGCGGAAGCCGTTGTAATCGGAGCTCGAATAGTTCGTGAACGAGCGGAGATTCAGAATCGGATCGGCCCAGCCATCGCCCAAAATCAGATTATTGAGGAAGTGGATGTTTGAGGCGGGTCCCATCAGACGGCCTTGGCCGACAAAAGTATTTTGGTAAATGAGGACGCCGGCGGGCGTATCGATCAATTTCAACGGGCCTCCGGTGGTCGTGTCGTAGATCAGGTTCTGATAGAAATACAGCGGGCCGCCGAATATCGGCTGGGCGCTGAGAGCGCCTCCCGCCGAATTGAAGCAGCGATTGCGGAAGACGCGGATGTTGTGCGCGCCGCCGTCCGCCTCGATGCAGTTGTCCGCCATGTTGTAAATGTCGTTGTTGTAGAAGTCGATCGAGACGGGGACGCGGTCGCGGAGTTCGCTGGGCGTGCCGTCGGGATCGCCGTAAGTGGCGATGTCGATGCCGTCGTGCCAGTTGGCGACATAGTTGTAGGCGACGACGTGGCCCTGGCCGTAAATCTTGATCGCGTATTCGGAAGTGATGAGCGCGGGATAGCCGGGAAATTTGGCCCAGATGGCGGGCGTCCACCAGCTCTGTAATTTTTCGGGATTGTGGCGGCCGATGAAAACATTATCCGCGATGTAGAAATTCTTCGATCCCGACCAATCATCTTCGACCGCTCGTCCGACATCCTCGATGCGCGAATGCTTGAGCGTGAAGCCGCTTGAGCCTGTGATGTTTTTGTAGCCGAGCAGAAAAGCGGCGTTGGTGTTGCGGACGGTGATGCCCTCGAAATAGTTGTAATTCGCCGCCATGAGATTGAAGAGATTCTGGCAGCCGTCGCCATCGAAAATCACTTCGCCATCGCCCGCGGACTTGATGACGATGGGTTTGTCGGGCGTGCCGCTGGCGGTGAGGTAATAGGTGCCGTCGAACGGCGTGCCGTAGGCGGCGAGCGTGCGGTCGAATCCGCTGTAGACGAAGCGATTGTCCTTGTAGAGTCCGGCGTGGACCAAAATGATGTCGCCGGGCTCCACGCGCGGCGGCATCACGTTGGAGTGATCCGATTCGTCGGCGCCCATGTAGTACGCGGCGAGCAGGCCAGTGAAGGCGGGTTCCTGCTTCGCCCCTTTGTAGCCGAAGGGATAGACATTGTAGACGTGTCCGCCCGCGGCGGGTTCCGGTTCCTTGCGCGTGCGTACCATCACCGTGCGTTCCGCCCTTCCCTTCACGCCGTCGGGATCGCTGAGGACGAAACGGCATTCGTATTCGGTGTCCGGCTCAAGATCGAGGATGCTGCCCGCAAACATGTTGGGAGCGACGTAGCTGAAATAGTGGGCGCCGCCCTCGCGCGGGATTCCGCCGAGCACCTGCTCGCCCTGGAGGCGCAGCAGCGGGAGCGCCTTGCGCCAAGCTTGTTCGCCCTTCTTTCGATAGGTGACGTCCACCTGAGCGTTACGATTGTCGTCGCCCGAGATTCGCCATTCGAAGCCGAGCGAAACCAGGGTGGGAGGATCGGTCATGAATTCGCCCGCTACGACTGCGTTTTTTTGGCACCACGAGGGGCGGGGGAAGAAAGCAGCCAGGATCACCAAAAGAAGGAGCGCGCCCACGGGATGGAGTTTCGTCGGACTCTCCGATTTCATATCTTCCACCCTTCCTGCCCATCCGTTTTTTCTATCGGATGCTTCCGAACTTCAATCGTGCGCCGGGGCAGCCCAAGACGTATGATATTAGCTCGATTTTCGCCAGGATTTGGGCTTTTGGACGGATCGGGCTCCCATGGGCATCCGAATAGCGCTCAATCACAAGACGCGGTACCACTACGCCAAGCCGGTGTGGCTATCGCCCCATGTGGTGCGTTTGCGGCCGGCGCCGCATTGCCGCACGCCGGTGGTCAGCTATTCGCTGAAAGTAGTGCCGGCCGAGCACTTTATCAACTGGCAGCAGGACCCGTATAGCAACCGGCTGGCGCGGCTGATTTTCCCAAAGAAGACCGCGGAGTTCTCCGTGGAGGTCGATCTTGTGGCGGACTTGACCGTCACGAATCCGTTCGATTTCTTTCTCGAGAAGTACGCCGAAGAATATCCGTTCCGATACGACCCGATCCTCGCGCGCGAGCTTGTCCCTTACCTCGAAACCGCGCCCGTTGGCCCCCTGCTGCAGGGGCTGATTCACGGCCTGCGGAAGGAAAAGCTGCGGATGGTCGATTACCTCGTGTACCTGAACCAGCAGGTTCACGACCGCGTGAAATATATCATTCGCCTCGAGGAAGGCATCCAGACGCCCGAGGAAACGCTCGCTTTGCGCAGAGGCTCGTGCCGCGATAGCGCGTGGCTGTTCGTTCAACTATTGAGGAACCTTGGGCTGGCCGCGCGCTTTGTTTCGGGCTACCTGATTCAGCTCGCGCCTGACGTGAAGTCTCTCGATGGCCCGAGCGGCACCGAGAAAGATGTCATCGATCTGCACGCATGGACCGAGGTCTACCTTCCCGGTGCGGGTTGGGTCGGTCTCGATCCGACGTCCGGCCTGTTCGCGGGCGAGGGCCACGTTCCGCTGGCATGTTCGGCCGATCCTGCGACGGCTGCCGCGATTTCCGGGTTCTTCTCGACGGACGACGAATCGGTGGTCACGACCGAGCCGGGGCTTGAAATCGGCGCGAACGGCAAGGCCAAGGACCAGTTTGAATTCTCGATGTCGGTTACGCGCATTCACGAAGATCCGCGCGTCACCAAGCCCTACACCGATGAGGAGTGGCGCAAGATCGAGGCGCTGGGCCGCCAGGTGGACGCTGATCTGAAGGCGCGCGATGTGCGCCTCACGGTCGGGGGCGAGCCGACGTTTGTTTCGATCGACGACATGGACGGCGCGGAGTGGACCACGGCGGCGCTCGGCCCCGAAAAATATCGCCGCGCCAACAATCTGATCCGGCGTTTGCGTGACCGCTTCGCGCCGGGCGGCTTTCTCCACCACGGGCAGGGCAAATGGTATCCCGGCGAATCGCTGCCGCGCTGGACGCTGGGACTTTTTTGGCGCAAAGATGGCGAGCCCGTATGGCGCGATCCTGCTCTGCAAGCGGACGAGGACAAGCCGGGGCGTCTCACGGCGGCGGATTCGCAGGCTTTTATCACCGAGCTCGCGAAGCGCCTCGACGTGAATGCGAAGCACGTGCTTCCGGGCTACGAAGACGTCTGGTATTACCTCTGGAAAGAGCGCCGGCTCCCGGTCAACGTTTCCCCGCTCGACAGCAAGCTGGAAAACGTCGAGGATCGCGCGCGCCTCGCACGTATTTTCGAGCAGGGACTGAGCAAGGTCGTGGGTTACGCGCTTCCGTTGCGGCGCGAGTATTACACCGACGGCACGAGCGCATGGGAAAGCGGCGCGTGGTTCTTCCGCCCCGACCAGATGTACCTGATTCCCGGCGATTCCCCGATGGGACTCCGCCTGCCGCTCGATTCGATCCCGTGGGTGAGCGAGTCGGAATACCCGCGCATGTACGAGCAGGACCCGATGGCGCCGCGCAGCCCGCTGCCCGATCGCGCGGCGATTTCGAAACAGCGATACGCCGCTGGCACGCCAGGGCCCGAAAATCCGCAAGGATACGTCGAGCAAACTCTCGGTCCCGGACCTGTGAAACGGGTTCCGCGCCAGGAAAAGCGTTCGTCTGATTTGCCGCCGCTCGAGGGCGAATCCGCCCCGTGGATCAATCGCACCGCGTTGTGCACCGAGGTGCGCGGTTCGGTGCTGCGCGTTTTCACGCCGCCGCAACACTATCTCGAGGATTATCTGGAACTCGTCGCGGCCATCGAGGACACGGCCGGCAATCTCGGTCTTCCGGTTCTCGTGGAAGGATACGCCCCGCCGCACGATCCGCGCCTGAATGCGATCAAGGTGACGCCTGATCCCGGCGTCATCGAGGTGAATACGAACGCGGTCGGCTCGTGGGACGATCTCGTGATGAACACGACTGCCCTTTACGAAGAGGCTCGGTTGAGCCGCCTGGCTACGGAAAAATTCATGCTCGACGGGCGCCACACGGGCACGGGCGGCGGCAATCATATCGTCGTCGGCGCAGCATCTCCTTCCGATTCGCCGCTGCTGCGGAATCCAGGGTTGCTCCGCAGCTTGCTCGGATACTGGCACAACCATCCTGCGCTCTCATATCTCTTCAGCGGAACTTTTGTGGGTCCCACCAGCCAAGCGCCGCGCGTAGACGAAGCCCGCAACGATCAGGTCTACGAGCTCGAAATCGCTTTCAAGCAGGTGCCGCAGGACAAGCCGACGCCGCCGTGGACCGTGGATCGTATTTTCCGGCATCTGCTGGTCGATGTAACCGGCAACACGCACCGCGCGGAATTCTGCATCGACAAACTCTATTCGCCGGATTCCGCATCCGGCCGCCTCGGGCTGCTCGAAATGCGCGCCTTCGAAATGCCGCCGCACGCGCGGATGAGCCTCACGCAGCATTTGCTGCTCGAAGCGCTGATCGCGACATTTTGGAAACAGCCGTATCGCGAAAACCTTGTGAGATGGCGCACCGAGATTCACGATCGCTTCATGCTGCCGCATTTCGTCCGCCAGGATATGGAAGATGTCGTGACGGACCTCAATCAAGCCGGCTATCCCCTCCAGCTCGGATGGTTCGCGCCGCATTTAGAATTCCGGTTTCCGCTCTATGGCACGATCGAGCATCGGGGAATCGAACTCGAGTTGCGACAAGCCATCGAGCCGTGGAACGTGCTGGGCGAGGAGGTCACCGCAGGCGGCACCGCGCGATACGTCGATTCCTCCGTCGAGCGATTGCAGGTGTTCGTGAAAGGCATGGTGGATTCGCGGCACATCATTACCTGCAATGGCCATCGCGTCCCGTTGCACCCGACGGGCACCAACGGCCAGTTCGTGGCAGGTGTCCGCTACCGCGCGTGGCAGCCGCCAAGTTGCCTGCATCCGACGATCGGCATCCACTCGCCGCTCGTGTTTGATATTTTCGACAAGTGGTCCGGCCGGTCGATTGGCGGCTGCACGTATCATGTGAAGCATCCCGGCGGGCGGAGCTACGAGCGCTTTCCCGTCAACGCGTACGAGGCCGAAGCGCGCCGCATGGGGCGGTTTTTCAAGTTCGGTCACACACCGGGCCCGATGTCGGTCGGTGAGGAGAAAATCAGCAAAGAATTTCCGTTCACGCTCGACTTGCGGGCACAATAGAGAAGCGCAAAATGCATCCGCCCATTTCTCGGGAAGCCGTCGACACAAACCCGGATTCTCCTCACAGCCTGGCCGGCAACTACCCCGCGGATCCCGCCATCGTCGATGAAATGATTGCCGCGGATGGCTCGCTGCGGCCGCATTGGCAGCAATTCGTGTCGATGCTGGACCGGCTCAGCCCCGAAGAGCTGCGACGATGCCGCGAGCATGCGCGGCGCCTGATGCGCGAGAACGGCGTCACGCATACGGTGTACGGCGATCCCGCCGGATGGAACCAGCCGTGGAACCTCGATCTGATCCCGCTGCTGATTCCGGTAGCGCAGTGGGCGCAGGTGCGCGAGGGGCTGATCCAGCGGGCGCGATTGCTCGATGCCTTGCTCGCCGATCTTTATGGACCGATGCGAACGGTGCTCGATGGCGTGCTGCCTCCCGAACTACTCTGGGCGAATCGCAGCTTTTTGCGCGCGTGCCATGGAACGAAACTGCCTGGCAATCGCTGGCTGCATCTCTACGCCGCCGATCTGGTGCGGACTCCCGACGGCGGCTACGAGGTTCTCAACGATCGCACGCAGGCGCCATCGGGCGCGGGATATTCTCTCGAAAACCGGATCGTGCTCTCGCGCACGCTGCCCGCCACGTACCGCGAGTCCAAGGTGCAACGGCTTGCGCCATTTTTTGGGGCGCTGCGCGACTCGCTGCTTTCTCTCGCGCCCGCCAACCGCCCGAATCCACGCATCGTGCTGCTGACTCCGGGTCCTTACAACGAAGCGTATTTCGAGCATTCGTATCTGGCGCGCTACCTCGGCTATCCGCTGGTCCACGGCAACGATCTCACCGTCCGCGATGCGACCGTGTACTTGAAGACTGTCGGCGGCCTGCAGCGCGTCGACGTGATCCTGCGCAGGGTGGACGACAATTTCTGCGATCCGCTCGAGCTGTTTGCGGGCTCGTATCTCGGCGTGCCCGGGCTGCTGCACTCGATTCGGCAAGGCAACGTAGCGGTCGCCAACGCTCTCGGAACGGGCGTGCTTCAGGCGCCGGGGCTTTTGCCGTTTCTTCCCGGCATCGCCCGGCATCTGCTCGGAGAAGATTTGAAGCTTCCGTCGGTTTCGACATGGTGGTGCGGCCAGCCCAAGGAATTGCAGTTCGTGCTCGAGCATCTTTCGGAGCTGGTGGTGAAATCGGCGTATCCAACGCTCGGCGAGGATCCGATCTTCGGCCCATCGCTTACGCGCGCGCAGCTCGACGAGCTCGGCGAGCGGATTAAAGGGCATCCGGATCAATATGTCGCGCAAGCACAGGTGATGTGCTGCACCACGCCCGCGCTGATTGACGATCAGGTGCAGCCGCGCCGCTACGTGGTCCGTTCTTTCCTGGCCGCGTGCGGCGATTCCTACGCCGTGATGGACGGCGGGCTCACGCGCATCAATCCTTCAAGCGATTCGCTGGTCGTGTCGCTGCAGCGCGGCGGCGGCACCAAGGACACGTGGATTCTTTCCGATGGCCCCGTGAGCCAGATGACGCTGCTCGTCAATTCCCGGCAGCGCGTGCTTTTCAACCGCGGCGGCGGAGATCTTCCCAGCCGCATTGCCGACGATCTCTTCTGGCTCGGCCGCTACGTGGAGCGTGCTGAAGCCCGTGCGCGCCTTGCCCGTGCCGCATTCACCCGTGCCATCGAGCAAGATGGGAGAGACGACGCACACGCCACGCAAGTTCTGGCCGCGGCACTCCACGTTACTGGCTTTCCCGCCGCTTCAACGTCTCGCGCAGCGTTCGTCCACGGAGTGATGGGCGACGAAGACGGCGCAGGCATTGGCGGTCTTCTCGCGCAGGTCCACAATCTCGCGCGAATTCACCGCGAAAGGCTTTCGCCCGACTCCTGGCGCATCCTTGAAAATATTCAGCGGCGAGTCGGACGCTACAAACCGGGCTCGGACGTGTCCGTGGCGGACTGGCTCCATCTTTTGAATGACCTGGTCGTTACCTTGGCGGCGTTCATTGGCCTGTCAGCCGATTCCATGATGCACAGCCAGGCCTGGCGTTTCCTCGATATGGGCCGCCGCCTCGAACGCGCTCTCTTCCTCGCACGGCTTCTTGGCGACACGCTCGCGAATCCCGGCACGGACCCGGCCCTGCTCGAAGCGATTCTCGAAATCACCGAGAGCGCGTTTCCCTATCGCCGCCGCTATCTGATGCAGCTGGAAACGGAAGCGATCGTGGACCTGCTCGTCGCGGACGAAAACAATCCGCGCGGCGTCGCTTTTCAGTTCGCCACGATCGCCAAGCACCTGGCCGCGCTGCCCCACGACGCTTCGCATCCCAGCCGCGAGCACGACAACGAACTTCTTTCGGGTTTGCGCGCTTCTCTTCAGACGGCGAATTTGAACGAGTTGTGCGCGGTTGTCGAAGGCCAAAGCCGCGAAGGCCTCGCCGCGCTTCTTTCGGATGTCGTCGACCGCGCGACTCAGCTGTCGAACGCCATCGCCCATCTCTACTTCTCGCACGCCGCCATTTCGCCGGTCCTGTGGCAGATGTCCGAGGAAACGGCGACGTGAAATACCGGATCACGCATTCGACGACGTACGAGTATGGCGACGCTGTGTCGCTCTCTCACAACATCGCCCGGCTGCGGCCTCGCGACAATGGGGCACGGCAAATCTGCCTGGGACACGATCTCTCCGTGCTGCCCGCGCCCAGCGATCGCAGCGATTCGCTCGACTATTTCGGAAACCACGTGTCGTATTTCAGCCTGCAGGAGTCGCACAACCAGCTGAAGATCACGGCGCGCAGCGAGGTGGAAATAATCCCGGCGGCACAACCCGATTTTTCTCTCGGTTCGCCATGGGAGAAAGTTCGCGACGAGCTTCTCTCCAGCACCGAGCGGGAAACGCGGGCTGCCCGCGAGTTCACCTTCGATTCACCGTACGTGATCCGATCCGCGGAACTCGCGAACTATGCGCTGACCTCTTTTGCGCCGGGCCAGCCCTTTCTGGAGTGCGTGCTCGACCTTACCGAGCGCATTCATCACGAATTCAAATTTCTGCCCGGCGCCACGAAGGTGGGCACGCCGATCGCGGACGTCCTCCGCATGCGCAAGGGCGTCTGCCAGGATTTCGCGCACCTCCAACTCGGCTGTCTTCGCTCGCTCGGCTTTGCGGCTCGATACGTGAGCGGATATCTCGTCACCACTCCGCCGCCGGGCCGGCCGCGCCTGCAGGGCGCCGACGTTTCGCACGCCTGGGTCAGCGTTTTTATGCCCGGTCTCGGCTGGATCGACTTCGATCCCACGAACGGCCTGATGCCGTCCGACTCGCATATCACGGTGGGCTGGGCGCGCGATTACGACGACATCGGTCCCGTCAGGGGCGTGATCGTCGGCGGCCGGCACCAGCACCTGGATGTGTCGGTGGACGTCGCGCCAGTCGACTCGTAGCCTCGGGAGTGGTTGCTAGCCCAAATCGATGATGTCTTAGTTACCTTCCTTCAGGGCATCATCGGCGGCACGTAGGCCAGCGTCCGCGCGAAAAGCCATGTCAGGAAGAGCACCAGCACCGAATTGACCAGCAGCTGAATCAAGCCGTACCCCACCAGATCGCGCGCGCGCACTTTCAGGATTCCGATCAGCGGCAGCATCCAGAACGGGTTCACCAGGTTCGGCAAAGCCTCGGCCACGTTGTACGTCTGCACGATCCAGCCGAGGTTCACGTGCAGTTCCTTCGCCGCCTGCAGAACGTACGGCGCCTCGATGATCCATTTGCTTCCGCCCGATGGCACGAACATCCCCAGCACCGCCGAGTAGACGGCGACCAGCACCGGATACGCGCCCCGCGAAACGGCGCGCACGAAGAAATGCGCGAGAGTCCGGGAGAGCGGCGACATCGTAATGATCCCGAAGATTCCGCCGTAAAAAGGAAACTGGATCAGCACTCCGGATGTGGCGGGCACCGCGCCATTCACCGCGCGCGTGAACGACCGCGGCCGCCAGTGCAGCAACAGGCCCAGCATCAGGAACAGCAGGTTGTACGTGTTCAGATCGAGCGCGGCCAGCGGGCCCCGCTCCGCGAGCACCTGCGCAAGGTACGCCAGACCGATCGCGCCCACGACAATCGAGAGCGCGGGAGCATGTTCCAGCCATTCGGCCGGCGTTCGCGGTGCCTCGATCTTCTCGGTCGCGAGTTCTTCCGCCACGCCAAACGATTCCGCCGTTCGCGTCGAATGCCTCGGCGCGGAAAGATAAGCCACCGTTGTCGACGACGCGATCAGGATCGCCGCGGTCGCCATGCTCTGCCAGGTGTAGATCGTCTGGCTCAGCGGGATCATCCCGCTGATCGCGAGGAGCGCCGGCGGAATCGACGATGGCGTCGCCATCACCAGCGCGGCTGAGGAAGAAAGCCCGAGCGCCCAAACGCTGCAATTGCCCAGGTAGGCCGCCGCGCCGATCGCGCGATAATCCACGTGGCGCACCCTTTTCACGATTTCGCGCGCCAGAATTCCGCTGAAGATCAGGGCCAACCCCCAGCTGACGAGCGCCGTTGTCATCGCGAAAAAAGCCACGAAGGCAACCGCTCCCTTCGGCGTGCGGGGAATCGCCGCGAGCCGGCGAATCAGCCGGTGGACGGGCGGCGATGTCGCCACCACGTACCCGCCCACGATGATGATGGCCATCTGCATCGTGAACGGAATCAGACTCCAGAATCCTTCGCCGAAATACCGGATCAGATCGCGTAGCCCCGTCCCCAGCAGCGCGGCGCCTGCAATTACGATGAGGAGGGCCGCCAGCGCAAACACAAACGCATCCGGGAACCATCGCTCCGACCAATCCGCCAGCGCCATCCCGAATCGCGCAAGAATGCCGGAGGCGTTTCCTTCCGCGGCTACCGCCTTTTCATCGCCTAGTTCGTGCATCGGCGCGGATTATACGCGCTACGCCCGCCGCCTGCCGTCGATCTTGCGCGGGCGGCCCGGTTCTGGTACTGATGTACCTCTTTATGCGGCGAAAATTGATCCTTTTGCTCCATTCGCGAAAATTGGGCCAGGCACTACACTCGGCCAAGAGGTGGATTGGTATGTCTGCGAAAGAGCGGCGTGCGTCCCGGCGTTTCCTGATCCGTATTCCGTTGACCGTGCGCTGGGCAAATGAACACGTGATCGGAGAAGCGACTACGGAATCGCGCGAAGTGAGTTCGCGCGGCGTCTATTTTCATCTGCCGAAAGATTTGCAGCGCGATTTGCCCGTCGAAATTATCATGACGCTCCCGCACGAGCTCACGCAGGCCGGGCCGGTCTGGGTTCGCTGCCAGGGGCGCGTGCTGCGAAGCAGTCCTGAAAATTCGGGTGAAGTAGGAGTCGCGGTCGCGATGGAAGGCTACCAATTCATGCGAACCGCCACCGGCGCGGAACCCGATCTGCCGCTGCCTGGTCCTCGCTTGAACTTCTGAATCCGCCGCGCTCTGCTCTGCGCGGGCGCGGCGTCGATGACATCCATCCAAACCTCGAATTGGACACCCCTCCGGCGCGCTGTTAGCGTCGATTCATGTACGTGCTAATTGCGGTGGACGGAGAACACGGTGTGCTGCATTCGGTGACGAGCCCGCTCTCGGCTGCGGGAACTCCCGCCGAGCAGTTGGGCCGTGCCGCCGATTTCGTCACGGCTCTGGTGAAGTGCAAAGCGTGCCACGCGTACGAGCTCGAAGGCGACGAGTGGATTCTCGAGGTCCGCCTCTCGCCAACATCCGACGAGCCCCGCTGGCTGCACTGACTCTTAGCGTATCGCGCGCGAGCCCCTAATTCGTTCCCGCTGCCTGCTGCACCTCATATGCGTCCCACGAAATCGAAATCAAATACGCGTGAATCGCGTCGACCTGCTCCGCGCTTAGCACTCCATTCCACGGCGGCATTCCCGCGTTCTCGAAAATGCCTCCCAGCACGATCTGATGGAATTCCGTGTGCGTTGCGGCGCTCATGCGGCGCAGATCGGGCGCGAGCCCGCCCGGCTGATTGATGTGACAGGAAGCGCAATTCGCGCCGAAGAGCGCGGCGCCCTCCTTCACAGTGTCGGCCGATGCGGTCAAGGGCGGCGGTTGCGGAATCGGCCCGGGCGGCGGAAGCAAAGGAGGAATCGGGGTCGCGTCGCCATCGAGTTTGAACGCGAGGATACGTCCCTCGTTGCCCCGCTGGTAGGATGCGGCCTCGGGATGGGTGAAGCTCCAGCCGCCTCCGCCCCACGCCGCCATCACGGCGACGTACTGCACGCCGTCGATCTCATACGTCATGGGCGCCGCCACAATCGTCGTGCCCACGTCGATATCCTTCAGCAGTTCCCCCGTCTCCGCATCGTACGCGCGAAAATGTCCCGCGCCGTTGCCTTGAAACACCAACCCGCCCGCGGTGGCGAGCACTCCGGCGTGATCCCACCAATCGGCGGGCCCAACGTTCCACACCGCCTCGCCGCGAATCGGATCCCACGCTCGCAGATACGTCTTCCCGGAAAACACCGCTTGCTGCCCGTTCTCGATCGTCGGAATGTAGACGAGCCCGGTCTGTGGGTCCCACGACATCGGATTCCAGTTGTGCCCGCCCATTGGCGACGGCTGAATCAACTGGCCCTTGCCATTCGAGGAATAACGGAAATCGCGTGCATCCGCTTCCACGGCCGGCCTGCCCGTCTTTAGGTCGACATGATCCGCCCAGGTTACCGGCACGAATTCGTTCGCCGAGATCAACTGGCCAGTCTTGCGATCGAAAATGTAGAAGAAGCCGTCTTTCGACGCCTGCATCAGCACCTTGCGCGATTTTCCGTCAATCGTCAGGGTGGTCAGAATGAGCGGCTGGACGACGTCGAAGTCCCACTGATCGCCGGGCACTTCCTGGTAATACCACGCGAGGCGTCCCGTCGTCGGATTGATCGCGAGGATCGACGAGATATAAAGGTTGTCGCCGCCCGATGGGCTGCGCTTCGATTGATCGTAAAACGTTCCATTGCCGGTGCCGAAATAGATGAGATTCAGTTCCGGGTCGTACACCATCCCGTCCCAGACGGTGCCGCCGCCGCCCATCGCCCAATCGCTTTTTGGATCCCACGTTTTCTGCGCCACTTTGAGTTCCGGATTCTCGAGCGGCTGGCCTGGCGCGGGAGGAACCGTGAAAAATCTCCACGCAAGCTTTCCGCTGTCCAGATCGTACGCGCTCACGTATCCGCGGGCATCGTACTCGCCGCCCGAATTCCCGATCACCACCACGCTGCCCGCAACTTCCGGCGCCTGCGTCACCGTATAGCCGCGCTTATGGTCGACGATCGTGTCGACCTGCCACAGCACCGCGCCCGTCTTCGCATCGAGCGCGAAAAGCCTCCCGTCGAACGCCGCCACGTAGACTTTGCCCTTCCACACCGCCACGCCGCGGCTCACCTCGTCGCAGCAGGCGCGGCGGTTCACCACCAGATCGCTCTTGGGATCGAAGGCCCACAGCCCTTCGCCGGTTTTCGCGTCGAGCGCGTAGGCGATCCCGGTCGGCCCCGACGCGTACATCACGCCATCCACGACAATCGGCGTAGCTTCGAGCCCGCGGATCGTGTGCGTGTCGTAGGCCCAAGCGAAGCCGAGACGGCTCACCGTTTCCTTATCGATCTGCGCGAGCGGCGAGTAGTGGCTCTTGCCGAAATCGCGCCCGCTGGTGAGCCATTGATCCGGGTGTTTGTCCGCTGCGAGCAGACGCGCGCGGTCAACTTGTCCGTACGCGGCCTTGCCCGGTTTTGTTGTCTGTGCCGAGATTTTGTCGTTGCGGCTTGCGACAAAAAAAGCCGCCGCAGCGAGGGCGATTGCGAATGCAATTCGAAGTCGCGCTGATTTCATCTACTGCACCCACGGCGATGGCATGCCGTACGGTACGCCAATGAACACGGCTTGAATCTGCCGGATCTTGCCGTCCTGGATTCGGAAGAGCTCCAGCAGGCACAGCGTGCTCGGCGTCCGCATCGGCGAATCGATCACCGTGCCGTCCGTCAGCTTGAATGTTCCCAGCGCGCCGTTGTGGTCGATGAACGCCGCCGCCAGCACCAGTTGCCGCTCCTCATCCACCAGCGGGTAGCGCCGCGCGCGCAGCAGCGTATCGTACCGATAGTTGCCCATCTTGAACTGATCGGCGCATCCCAGATTCGCCACGGGAATGATTTTCATCAGATCGGGATTGTGCGTCGTCTGCAGGCCGTTTTCGATCCGGTTGCAGTCGTCGCTGAACTGCGTGAAGAGCACGCCGTCGTTCAGCTGCAGCGTATTGAAGTAACCGTCGACCAGCGCGACGAGCCGGGCGCGCGGCACCCGCTGCTCCGGTGGAACCATTTCGTTCAGCACGGGCAGAACGGGAAGCTTCGGCGAAGTCGGAAACGGCCCGCTGCTTTCAGGGCGGCGCAGCAGGGTCTCGACCTCCGAAATCTTGCCGTCTCCCACTTTCAGCCGCAGCGCGTATACGGAAGTAGTGCGCGTCTCGGTGACGATCCCCATAAATCCCACCTCGCCGTTCGTTGTATCGGCGAAGCGCAGATCGTAGTCGCCCATTGCCGTGATCGTGTTCCACAGGCCGTCGCCCACGCGAAGGGACACGTTGTTCTCCGTGTTCTCGACGTATTTCGCCCACGGCGCTTCCCCGGGAGCTTTGTCCTTCAGCGCGTGAAGATATTGATCGAGGGCTCCATACAAGCACGCGCGATCGCAGTCGGGACCGACGGCGTTCTGCACGTGATCGGCTCGTTGCGCGCGGCTCGGGTGCGCGAGCACCGCCCCGAAAAGGCAGAGGCCCGCGATTGCTGCTGTAGAGACGATAATCTTCTTCATGATTTCGGTTCCCCCCATTTTTGCCACTCGAAGTGTGCGCGAATATACCACGCACGCACAAATTCCGCGCAGCTGAACCGCGCTAGGCCCCGCTCAAATCTTGGGGAGGACGATGCCCTGCTGCGACTGGTATTTGCCCTTCTTATCTTTGTAGGAGACTTCGCAGATCTCGTCGGATTCGAAAAAGACCACCTGGGCGAGTCCTTCGTTGGCGTAAATCTTCGCGGGCAGCGGCGTGGTGTTGCTGATTTCGAGCGTCACGAAGCCCTCCCACTCCGGCTCGAACGGCGTCACGTTGACGATGATTCCGCACCGCGCGTACGTCGACTTGCCCACGCAGATCGTCAGCACGCTGCGCGGAATTCGGAAAAATTCCACCGAGCGCGCCAGCGCAAACGAATTCGGCGGCACGATGCAGACATCGCCCTTGAATTCCACCAACGATTTCGCGTCGAACGCCTTCGGATCGACGATCGTCGAATTCACGTTCGTGAAGATGCGGAATTCGTCGGCCACGCGCAGGTCGTAGCCGTAGGACGACACGCCGTAGCTGATCACGCCGTCGCGCACCTGGCGGTCGGCGAACGGCTCGATCATTTTGTGCTCCACGGCCATCCTGCGAATCCATTTGTCAGACTTCACCGACATCGAGTCCCTCCTGGGAAGTTGCACAGTGTATTATGTGGCGTGCCGCTTGACAACCTGCAAACCCCTGTCTAGCATAGATTTCCGGGCAAGTTTGCGCCTCACCGGAGGTCGTGGTGATTAAGCTCGACATAGTAAACGCCATCGTCCAGAAAACCAATATTACCCGCACCAAGGCCGAGCAAGCGGTCGAAACCGTGTTCGACGCAATGAAAAACGCGCTCGGCCGCGGCCAGCGGATCGAGTTGCGCCGCTTCGGCGTGTTCAACGTGAAGCCGCGCAAGACCGGCATCGGCCGCAACCCGCGCACGGGACAGCAGGTCAACATCCCGCCTGGCAAAGCGGTGCGCTTCAAGCCGGGCAAAGAACTCCAGTCGCTTCCGGCTGCTTCGGCTCCCGCGGCGAAGTCCTGAGCATTGCTTACGCTTGCAAGAGGGCAGGACGCTCCCGACGCGCCGCCTTGCCGTAGCGGCGCATCCAAACTCTCATGAGCGACAGCCTGAATGCAGGCAACGGTCACGGTGTCATTCCCCCCGAAGTCATCGAAGTGCAATTTCCGCGCCTGGTCGAGCCGCCTCCGCCGCAGCCCGTCCGGCGGCGTCCTCTGTGGCCCGCGCTGATTCTGTTTCTGCTCACCGTGATTTCCACTCTCGCCGTCGGAGCAGAATTCGCGCGGTCGTACGCCGCGAACCAGGAGCCGTTTTCGGAGAATGCGAATCCGTTCGCGACGATGCTGGCGCCGTACGAGCATCCGTCCATGCTGCTGCTGGGCGTCCCGTTTTCCTTCACGCTGCTGGCCATTCTCTTCACGCACGAAATGGGGCACTACGTCGCGTGCAAAATCTACGGCATCGACGTGAGCTTTCCGTACTTCCTTCCCGCGCCTACTCTGTTCGGGACGTTCGGCGCGGTGATCCGCATTCGATCCCCGATCACCACGCGGCGCGCGCTGTTTGATGTCGGCATCAGCGGGCCGATGGCGGGCTTCCTGATCGCGGCACCGGCGATGGTGTGGGCGGTGGCGACCTCGCGCGTGGTGCCGGGCGTCGATCTCAACGCGCCGATTCTTTTCGGCAATGCACCGCTCACGCGCCTGTTCATGGAGCTGTTCCATCCGAATGTGAATCCGAGCTGGGTGCTGCTGAGTCCCGTCGGCCGCGCCGCGTGGGTGGGATTCTTCGTCACGGCGCTGAATCTGCTTCCGATGTGGCAACTCGATGGCGGCCACATCGTATACAGCCTCACGAGCCGGTATCACCGCCGGATCTCGATCGGCGTAGCCTTCAGCTTGCTCGCGCTCGGCGCGCTCGCGTGGAGCGGCTGGTATCTGTGGGGCGGGCTGCTGCTCGTGCTGAGCCTGAAATTTCGCCATCCGCCCGTCTACGACTATTGGCAACCGCTCGATCCCGCCCGGCGCGCGTGGGCGTTTGCCGCGTTCGCGATCTTCATAGCATGCTTCACGCTGTGGCCCGTCCGCTGACAGTTGCCGCTTTCTTCGATTAGCGCTTTTCATTGCGTCAGCGCCGCACGAGATCTCTCGCCGCGCCGCCCCACTCCGGAAAATCGAAGTTGAAGCCGTGCGACAGCAGCCGCCCCGGAATCACGCGCCGGCTCTTCAGAATCAGCTCGGTTTCGGTGCGAAGAAAAATCGCGCCGAATTCCAGCATCCATTCCATCGCCGGCAGGCCGATGTGCGTGCCCCACGCCTTCCGCAGCAACGCCATGAACTCCGCATTGGGCACTGGATTCGGCGAGGCGATATTGACCGCGCCGTCCAGATCATCATGCTCGATCAGGTAATCGATCGAGCGCAGGAAATCGCGGTCGTGAACCCACGAGACGAACTGTTTGCCTGAGCCGGACGTTCCGCCCAGTCCAAAGCGCACGAGCGTCAGCAGCGTGTCGAACACGCCGCCGCGGTCCGGGCTCATCACCATCGCACTGCGCAGCGCCACCTTGCGCGTTCCCGGCGTCGATGCCGAAAAGAAGGCCTCCTCCCAGCTGGTCGCCACATCGATGCTGAACGCCCACGTCGAGGGCGCGTTGGGCTCTTTGCCGCCGATTTCGCCCGTGGCTTCGTCCATGGGGCGGTCGAACGCGTGGCGATAAATCGTGGCCGTGCTCGAATTCATCCAGACTTTCGGCGGACGCGCTGACCTGGCGATGGCCTCGCCGAGAAGGCGCGTCGTGCGAACCCGGGATTCCTTGATCGCGTGGCGATTCTCCGGCGTGTAGCGGCAATTAACGCTGCGACCGGCGAGGTTGATGACGAGATCGGCGCCATCGAGCTCGCTCGTCCAAGCCCCGAGAGTTTCGCCATCCCACGAAACCGTTTTCCATGGCGAGAGTTTCGCCGTGCGTGCGACCACAACGACGTCGTCGCCTCGCGCGTAGAAATGGCGCGCCAGGATTGCACCCACCTGGCCGGAGCCTCCGGGCAGCACGATTCGCCGTTTTTCCTGATTCACTCGGCTCATTGCCATCCTCCGATTTCATGTTGTTAAGACAAGCTCGTGGGGTCGACGTCGACGATCACCGCGGTTTCGGGGAACTGTTTCGCAGCGCAGAAATCGAGCGCGCCCGCCAGCGCTTTTCCGAGGATCGCGCGGTGCGGCGATTTCAACACGAACTGGAAACGATAATCGCGACGCAGGCGGGCCAGCGGCGCCGCGGCGGGACCGAGAATTTTCACGCCGCGCTCCTCGAACGGCGCGAAATATGCGGCGAGCGCGCGCGACCAGTGGATCGCATTCTCGACCTTGCGGTCGCGTACTAGCACGCTCGCGAGCGCGGTGAACGGCGGATAGTGCAGCAGCCGCCGGAACTGCGCCTCCTTTTCGTAGAACGAAACGTAATCCTGCTGCGCGGCGTATTGAATCGCGTAGTGCTCCGGGTAATACGTTTCGACCAGCACCTCGCCCGAAAGCTCGCCGCGCCCGGCGCGCCCCGCTACCTGCGTGAGCAACTGAAACGTCCGCTCGGCCGCGCGAAAATCAGGGCGCCCGAGCGCGAGATCGGCTGCGACCACGCCGACCAGCGTCACGCGCTGGAAATCGTGTCCCTTCGCGACCATCTGTGTCCCCACCAGAATGTCGATTTCGCCCTTCGCGAACGCGCCGAGCACCTGCTGGTATTGGCGCTTGGTACGGACCGTGTCGCGGTCGAGCCGCGCGATGCGGGCAACCGGAAATTGCTCGCGCAGATATTCCTCCACGCGCTCTGCGCCGTCGCCGACGTAATACATGTATTCGCTATTGCACTTCGGGCACTGCTTCGGCGGGCGGATCGAATAGCCGCAGTAGTGGCATTCGAGGCGCTGGCGGCTCTTATGGTAGGTGAGCGCAATGCTGCAATTCTCGCACTGGACAAGCGCGCCGCAGCCGCGACACATCAGCGACCACGAATAGCCGCGGCGATTGATCAGCACCATGGCCTGCGTCTTTTCTTCAAGGCGCAGCGCGATCGCCGCGCGCAGCGATTCGGAAACGGGCGTCGCGCGGTGCTGGCGGCGAAACTCCTCGCGCAGATCGACGATGCGCACCGCCGCGAGCGGCCGGTTTTCGACGCGCGAAGTGAGCTGTAGCAGCTGATATTTCCCGGCCAACGCGTTGTGATACGTCTCGAGCGAAGGCGTGGCGGAGCCGAGCAGCGCCACGGCCCCTTCGAGCCGCGCGCGATAAACTGCCGTATCGCGCCCGTTGTATCGCGGCGTTTCTTCCTGCTTGTAGCTCGCCTCCTGCTCCTCGTCGACGATGATCAGCCCGAGATTTTCGAGCGGCGCGAAAATCGCCGAGCGTGTCCCGACCACGATCCGCGCCTCGCCATGCCGCACGCGCCACCATTCGCGCGCGCGTTCCGTATCCTGCAATCCGCTGTGCAGCACCGCGACGTGCTCGCCAAACCGCGCGCGCACCAGCCGCCCGACCCACAGCGTCAGCGCGATTTCCGGCACGAGGACAATGGCGCTCTTGCCCCGCGAAAGCGCCGCCTCGATCGCGCCGAGATACACTTCCGTCTTGCCGCTGCCGGTGACGCCGTGCAGCAGCCCGGCGGCGAATTTCCCGGCCACGAGCCAGCGCCAAATGTCGGCCAGCGCCGCGCTTTGCTCGGCGTTGAGCACGTTGGCCGGCGGCGTGAAATCCGTGTCCCAGGGATCTTCGCCGGGGACGATCGGTTCTTCCCATGTCAGCAGCATTCCGGCCTTTTCGAGGCGCCTAATGACGAGGGGAGTGACGCCGGCTTTTTCGAGCAGCATTTCGAGCGGCAGCGGCCCTCGAGTATCCGCGAGAACTTCGCGAACTCGCTTTTCAGGCTGGCCGATGGGGTGATCCGCGGCGTTCGGATGCCAGGCGACAATCTTTTGCTTTCGCGTCCTTCGCTGGCGAAGCACTTCGCGCGCGGTGAGATAGCCGCGCCGCACGAGCGCCTCGGCTGCGGCTTCGTCCACGCGTTTGCGGCGCACGCGCGATTCGCGCGCCGGATCGGGTGGGTGCTGCGCGTCGATTTGGCGCAGCAGATCGGCCTCGGCGCGCTCGTCGTCGGCGAGTGTAAGTTTCTGTGCGAGTTCGTCGAGGTGCGCGCGGCCCGCGTCCGTGAGCGAATATTCGCGCTCGTGGCGCACTTCGACTTCGGGCGGCAGCATCGCGCGAAATGTTTCGCCGATCGGCGCGAGGTGGTAGCGGCTGATCCACTCGCCAAGCTCGATGAGTTTCGCCGGCAGCGCCGGGAGCTGGTCCATCACCTCGGCGATTTCCCGAATTGCGGGCGCAGCTGCGGCGGAAGCGCCCGCGCCGCCGGAAGACACGGAGTGCTCGATCGCTGGCGGCTTCGCCGATTCGGCGAGCACCACGCCAATCATCGCGCGGCGGCGGAACGGAACGACGACGCGGCGTCCGACGACGGGCTGGCCATCGAGCTTGCCCGCGAGCGATTGCGGCAGCACGTAGGTAAACGTCGAGCGCAGAGGAACGGGCAGCGCGACTTCGCAATAGCGGGCAGACATGAGCGCGGAATAGTGTAACAGGACGCGCGGGGCGTGCCAGTGGCGCGCCGGCGGCGGAATTTCAGACGAAATTTTCGCGCAACTCGACCGTGTTCTGTTCCGCTCGTCCTGCGACTACACCTCCGCATCCAACTAAACACGATTTGCGCCGGATCGGAATTGTCCTTGAGTACAGATTGCGTACAGGCCGAAAAACTGGCAGTCCAGAAAGAGAGATCCTTCAACCGACGCTAACCAAAGGCGTCGGCTTCAGGATGACGATCCTCGTCGGATCGTCAACGGCGTTTCGGCTGGAGGCCGAGGTAGGCCATCACCTTCTGCAAATCCTTCCACACTTCGCCCTTGGCGGCAGGATTGCGCAGCAGGTAAGCGGGATGATACGTGGCGATCAATTTCGCGCCGCGAAAGTCGAACCACTCGCCGCGAAAGCGCGAGATGCCCTGGGTGGTTTCGAGCAACGTCTGCGCGGAGCACGCGCCGAGGCAGCAGATCACTTTTGGGTTGATCACCCCGAGCTGGCGCAAGAGAAACGGCGAGCAGGTGGCGATCTCGTCTTTTTCGGGCAGGCGATTTTCGGGCGGCCGGCATTTCACCACGTTGCAGATGTAAACATCCTCGCGCCGCAGGCTCATCGCCTCGATCATCTGCGTGAGCAATTTTCCTGCGCGGCCCACGAACGGCTCGCCCTGTTCGTCTTCATCGCGCCCCGGCCCTTCGCCCACAAACACCAGCTGCGCCTTCGGATTGCCGACGCCGAAGACGATCTGCGTGCGCGCCTTGTGCAGCTTGCAGCGCGTGCATGTGGGAGTGATGTCCGTGCGAATGCGCTCGAGCGTATCGCCCTCGATGCGGTCGGCAGATTCGAAGAGCGATGGGCCAGCCGCGCGTTGGATCACTGGCGGCGCAGCAGTGCCCGCCGGCGTACGCGCGGCGAGCGTCACGGGTTTTCCGGGTGCCCCATCCTCCGTTTTGTGGAGGGTGGGAGCCTCGGCCGACATTTTGGCCCCTGTGTCAATTCCATCGAGCGGCATCGCCGAGGGCCGCATCGATTCGGGCGCGCGGTCTAGATAATACGGACCGATGCCAAGATCGTCAGCGTAGCGGAACCACGCTTCAGCGCGAGGGCGTTTCGTTTGGTCCATGAAGGTTCCGATTATCATAGACCGCACGCGAATTCACAAGGCGCACGAGCGAAACGACGGAACGCTCACGGCAAAAACTGGACGCGGCGCGTCACGACGGTGGTGTCGCCATCCTGCGAAGGCGCTGCCTTCAGCGGTCGGGCCATCAGCAAGAACGCGCTTACGGGCGGAAGCCCGTAGCTTTCGTCCGCAGCCGACACTTCGACGGGCTTACCCACGGGCAGCGAAAAGTCGATTTCGATTCCGTCAGCGGGCATCGCGTCGCAGCGATACATGGCCCAGCCATTGAAGTATTGCCGGATGCGGGGGACTTCCGGTGGAAGCGCCTGCCCTCCGACCCGCACATCCTCCACGTCCGCATCGGGCGGGAAAAATACGGCAGCTGAAGGCGCCGCGCGCTCGGACCTTAGCAGCGCCTGATAGATTTGTCTTCCGCCCGCTTGCGTCGATTGGAGAATCGTGAATGTAGGAGCGCTCGCGTCGACGCCCGGCGCGTCGCTAAAGAATGTGGGAGCGGTGATCCACGGCAGCGCCCGCCCAGTCGCGCGGTGAAATGACGCCGCAAGGCGCAATGGCTCCGGGAGGTGCCCCGAGGCTGGCTCGACGATCCACTGCGCCTTCCCCGAATCCGCGTCGCGCCAGTATTCGATATTCACGCGCTCAGGTGCTTTCGATGAGTACGGCGGCAGCACCACCGCCGCAACCGTAGCGAGCGCGCACGCCAATATCGGAATCCAGAAAAACGCAAACGCGCGAAAACCACCGGTCTCTCGCAGCTCCGCGCACAGCGGCGCGATCGGCGTCAGCAGCAATGCAACAGCCAGCGCGATGATCGGCAGGCCGCGGTTGCCGAGCGCGTCGTAAAGCAAGCTGGCCGGGGCGAAGCCCACAATCGCGGCTGCCGCGAGCGGCACAATTATTGCGATCCCGGAAAGCACGGGAAGATCCTTGCTTGGCAACGTCGCAGGCAGGCCCGCAATCGCCGCAACTGCCGCCGGCACGAGAACCACATACGATACTCCGGGCGCGAGCCACGACACCGCCACGGCCAGCAGCGCCCACCAGGCCCACACGCCGCCCCACAATCCCCAGAATCCGGCGCGCCGCACGAAGAACACGCCATTCGCGACGACCACCGCCGCGCCGAGCGACCAGAACGCAATCTCAAGAGGCAGCGGATGAGCGATCCAGTTGACCGGTGTCGAGCCCGCAAAGCGCAGTCCCTGTCGGACAATCACCGCGAGCGCGCCCGTCACAGCCAACGTCACGGGCCAGCCGAAAAGCCCTACCAGAAAATCGCGACGCGCGATGCGCTTCCTATGGATCAGCCACCCGACCTGAAGAAATATCAGCAGCGCGGCCAGTAGCGCGAAGAGCGGAGTTCGCCTCGCCTGCCAGTGAATCATCGCGCGGCCGAAGAGATCGAAGAACACCGCTTCGCGATGCGGGATATTCGACAAGCCGGCATTCGCAAACGCCACGACCGCCGGCAGCGCGTTTTCGCCCTGATGCTGCAGGCTCGCGGGCGTAACGTTCGAGGAGTTATCGAGCGGTGTGTGGTAATGCCACTCGTCGCCGATGAAAGCGAAGTTGAGGCCTTCGTAACCCGCCGCCTTGAAAACCGTGAAGTCCGTGTCGTTGGGTAGCGCTTTGTAAACGGTATAGAAAATCGAGCTGGCCGCGGGCCGCCGTGCATGCTGCGCGTAGAGGCGCAAGGCCCAATCGTTTGCGCCGCCCGTTTCGAACATGACGCTCGGGCCCGAAGTGCCGCGCGCGTCGAGATTCACCGCGGCGCGCACGTCTTCGGCCCACGGATGCGAATCGACGAAAGCGCGCGCGCCGAGCAGGCCCGCCTCCTCGCCTTCGTCGAGCAGGAAAATCACCGCGTGGCGCGGCGCTGGCATCGACTTGAGAGCGCGCGCGATTTCCAGCACCGCCGCGACGCCCACGCCATCGTCCGAATCACCGGGCCCGGCCGGGACGGAATCGTAGTGCGCCGCGAGCAGCACCGCGTCGCTCGACGCGGTGTCCGTGCCATCCAGCCGCGCCAGCACATTGTTCACGTTCGCGCATGTTCCGAAATCGCCGCACGCCAACGCCGTCTGAATCTGCGGCTGGTACCCCAGTTTGGTGAGTTCGGCGACGATGCGGTCGCGCACGGCATCGTCCGCCGGCGTGCCGATCGGATGGGGCTGATCTTTGGGGAGTATGCTGTGCAGCGTGTCTAGCGCGCGAAACGCCGAGAATTGGTCCGCCTGGGCATTCGCAAGCTTCGGCGCGGGCGGATCCAGGCCCTCCAGCGAGAGGGCGAGAATCGCCGCTAAAACGAGCATTGCCAGCAAAATCCGGCGCATTCCTGGTGAGCTGGGTGGTGCCAAGCATGCCTCCGGGTGCGCGCCATCCTAGGACGCCTAGCCCTACAAGTCAATCCGCCGGAAGTGCTACTACAACACAGATTATGACAAGAATCGTCAGCGAGCCGCTGCTTTTCCGGTTCCAATCCCGCGGCTTACCGTTTACCCTGTTGCGCTCACGGCACGCGGAGGTGGCATGTCCGTCCTCGACATTCTCATTGGCAAGCCGCTGGCCACTTCGGACGAGCGCGCCGAGGAGATCGGCGTTTCCGCCGGCATCCCGATTTTCGGGCTCGACGCGCTCAGCTCGGCCGCGTACGGCCCGGAAGCCGCCTTGACGCTGCTCCTGCCGCTGGGCGCCGCGGGAGTCGCGTATATCGTGCCGGTCAGCGCGAGCATCATTATTTTGCTGTCGATCGTCTATATGTCCTACCGGCAGACGATTGCGGCGTATCCGGGCGGCGGCGGGTCCTACACGGTGGCCACCGAGAATCTGGGCGTCTACCCGGGCTTGCTTGCTGCCGCGGCCCTGATGATCGACTACATCCTCGTGGTCGCCGTGGGCATATCGGCGGGCGTTGGCGCGCTGGTATCGGCTGCGCCGAGCTTCCAGCCTCACACGCTCCTGATTTGCCTCGCGATTCTCCTGCTCATTATGATCGTCAATTTGCGCGGCCTCCGTGAGGCCGGCATCTTCTTCATGGTGCCGACATATCTCTTCGTCGGATCGCTGCTCATCGCAATCGTCATGGGTTTATTCAAGACAGTCCTGGCCGGCGGGCACCCCATGCCAGCTGTGACACTGCCGCCGCATCCGATCCCGACGCTAGCTGCGGCCAGCACTTGGATTCTGCTTCAGACGTTCGCCAATGGCTGCACCGCCATGACGGGCGTCGAAGCGGTCAGCAACGGCGTCCGCGCCTTCCGCGAGCCAACCGTTCAAAATGCCCAGAAAACGCTCACGGTCATCATCGGCCTGTTGATTGTGCTGCTAGCCGGCATAGCCTACTTGGTTCGCGTGTACGACATCACGGCGACCGATCCGGGAAAGCCGGGCTACCAGAGCGTCCTCTCGATGCTGGTGGCAGCGGTGGCGGGACGGGGCTGGTTTTATTACGTGACGGTCGGATCGGTGCTCGTCATTCTCTCGCTCTCCGCCAACACGGCGTTTGCCGATTTCCCGCGCCTTTGCAAGATGGTCTCTCAGAACAATTTTCTCCCTCATTCGTTCGGCTTCCGCGGGCGGCGTCTCGTCTATTCGGAAGGCATCATCGTGCTCTTCGTGCTGGCCGCGATTCTCCTGATTGTGTTCGGCGGAGTTACCGACAGGCTCATCCCGCTCTTCGCAATCGGCGCGTTCCTGGCTTTCACTCTCTCGCAGGCTGGAATGGTGGGCCATTGGTGGAGGAAGCGCGGGCCGGGCGCCGTGCGCAACATGATGATCAATGGCCTGGGCGCGGTCGCCACCGGCGTGACGCTCGTGGTCGTCCTCGTGGCGAAGTTCACATCCGGGGCTTGGGTGAGCGTTCTACTGATCGCGGCGATGGTTTCGGCCATGCTTTGGGTGCGGCGCCATTATCAGGCGGTTGCGATCGAGACATGCAGCACGTCGCCGCTCGACGTCGGCTCCCTCGGGCCGCCCATCGTGGTCGTTCCTATACAGGATTGGGGCAAGGTAGCCCAGCGCGCCCTCGAATTCGGCCTCACTCTCTCGACCGATATCCGCGCCGTCCACGTGGCCACCGAAGAGGAAACGAACGCCCTGCGCGCCCAGTGGCCCGATGTCGTCGGGAAGCCGCTCGAGAAGGTTGGGCGGAAGCCGCCCGAGCTCGTGACCCTGCCTTCACCCTACCGGCTGGTCCTTCGCCCGATCCTCGATTACGTTCTGCAAATCGAAAAGGATAATCCGGGCCGCCAGATCGCCGTTATCGTCCCGGAGCTGGTCGAGAAGCACTGGTATCACTACCCTTTGCACAATCAGCGGGCCGAGCTCTTGAAAGCGCTCATCCTGCTCCACGGCAGCCAGCGCATCGTCCTGATCAACGTCCCGTGGTACATCGAGGCCTGATCGCTCACGCTACCCGATAGGAATACTCGCGAGTGGCGCAGCCTTACCGATGATTCTCTTTCTGTTGCCCTCCATGACTCGTCGTGGGCCTCACGTTGCGATCGGCCGGAACCGGTCGGCTGATGGCTGGCGTGGCAGGCTTTCCGTGATTCTGGGACGCAAGCTGTCCGCGATTCGTGGAGTAGCTCCGCGCGTGCTGTACCTGCGTGCTCATGCGTGGTGCAGTTGGCTCGCGCCTCGCGGCCACTTCAGATGGCCGCGGCCGAGCCTGAACGCCGTGCGATCCGCCATTGAAGCTGGTGCGAGGAACGCCTCTGGCCCGATTGCCGGCGTTATAGCTGTACACGTTGTGTACGACGCGCGTGTTCAGGCGGTTGTAGACGCGGTTGTAGAAGAAGTGGCCGGAATTCCAATAGCCGCCCTCGTAACCGAAACCGACGTAGCCGAAGCCGTAATTGATGCCGCCGTAGAAGCCGATGTGCAGGCCCCAGTAACCGGGATAGAAGGAATAGCGGCCGCCATAGAACCCCCAATAGCCAGGCGTCCAGAGCGCGCCCATATAGGGTGGCTCGACCCACGCGCCCGGCACCCAATAATAGCCAGCCGGACCCCAGGCCCAATAGCCGGGAGTCCAGATGTAGCCGTCGACGGGGGGCGGTGGTTGATCGTAGTCGGGCAGCGGCGGAGGAGGCTGGGTTGCCGTTTCTGTGGGCTGCTCACCGTAAGTTGATTCATCGGGAGGCTGGCCCGGAGCGGCCGACTGGCTGGGCGGTGGCGGAGCTTCAGTTGTGTAGGACGGCCCGCTGGGTGCCAGGTTGACTGCGGCGGGATCCTGGCCCTGGTCCGGCGGGGCCTGATCCTGCGCGCCCGCAGCCGCGGCGCTGACCGTGGGAATGATCGAGATCAGACGGTAGTGACAGACTGCTACGCAAAGGGCAGTTGCAAGGGCAAACAAGACTAACGACGCACTCCGAGGAAGACGGCTCATGGCACTCTCCAAGTCTCTGGACGTTGTCCCGGGTGCCCAGTGTAGCGCGGCCGGGCGGAAATCGCCATCGAGCTCGCGCTGCACAACATTCAAGTTTAATGCGATCACGCCGGGATGTTTTAGTCGGGTAACCGGAAACTGACCCACTACCAAAAGCGCGCTTTACACGCTTGATGCGCCATGTTAGCGTCTATTCCCGTAACCGCCGATCCGAACGCGCCAGGCGGCAGGGCTTCGACTATCGACCCTCCGAACGTTTTTGTCTCGAAAACCTCCGACAAAAAACTGAACCGAAGCTCCTGCCGGCGTTGACGTGCAAGGAGCAAACCGTGCGAGGGCCGGGTGCTAAAACTCCGTAAGGTCGAACTGCTGGGCTTTAAATCGTTCTTCGAGAAGACGCCGATCACGTTCAGCGGCAGCGGGATCACGTGCATTGTCGGGCCGAATGGCTGCGGCAAGTCGAACGTCGTCGACGCCGTCTCCTGGGTGCTGGGCGAGCAGAGCCACAAGATGCTTCGCGCCGAGCGCATGTCGGACTGCATCTTCAATGGTACCGAAAAGCGCCCGCCGCTGGGTCTCGCCGAAGTCACGCTCACGCTGGTCGATCCGGAGCTTTCCGAAGCTGTCGCCAAAGTGATTGACGGGCAGATGGACGCAGCCGCGGACGCGGGCAGCGAAGCAGCCGGCGCCGAAGCGCAAGCGCCCGCCGGCGAGTCTGCCGAAGAATCCGCAGCGGAAATAGGCGCGAGCATCAAAGCGCGCAAGAAGCGCGCTGCCGAAAAGCCCGCCACCAAGATGCGGCCCGGCGAAATCGTCGTTGGCCGCAGGCTCTATCGCTCGGGCCAGAGCGAATACATCATCAACGGCCGCGTAGCGCGCCTGCGCGACGTCCAGGAAATTTTCATGGGCGTCGGGCTAGGCCCCGATAGCTACGCCATCATCGAGCAAGGCCGCATCGGCCAAATCCTGAATTCCAAGCCGATGGACCGCCGCGCC
Organism: Candidatus Acidiferrales bacterium; assembly: GCA_049279635.1. GTDB lineage: Bacteria > Acidobacteriota > Terriglobia > Acidiferrales > UBA7541 > Palsa-295. Next base: position 17,751 of record JBAPOM010000098.1, on the reverse strand, counting down.
ATCATCGAAGAAGCCGCCGGAATCACGATGTACAAGACGAAGCGGCGCCTCGCCGAAGCGAAGCTCGAAGCTTCCAAAATCAATCTTTCGCGCGTAAACGACATTCTCGTCGAAGTCGAAAAACAGCTCGCCTCGCTGAAGCGCCAGGCATCCAAAGCGCGGCGCTACGCCGAGCTGCGCGAGCAGATGCGCGGCCTCTTGCGGATCGTCCTGGCCAGCAAGGCCGAGCATCTCGATATCGAAGCGGCGCGCCTCGAAAATCTCCTCCGCGATATGGACGCGGCCGAGGAGCGCGAATCGAAATCCGTCCACGAACTCGAAGGCGAGCAGGAACGCCTCAGCAGCCGCACCTACGAGCTCGACGCCGAGTTGCGCCAAACGCAAAATCTTCTCGGCCAGACCGCGCTCGACCTCGATCGCGCCGAAAATCGCATCACGTTCAACCGCGAGCAGGCTGCGCAGCTTGGTTCGCGTGCCGAGCGCCTCGCAATGGAAATCGATCAAGCCGCGCGCCAGGTTGTCGATCTCGCCGCCCGTGTGGATGTGCAAAAGGAAACCGTCGCCGCGCTCCGCAGCCAGGCCGCTGCCCTCGAGGCGAGCTTGCGCGAGGCGTCTGAAAACGTTTCGACGCGCGCCGCCGAGCAGGGCCGCCTCGAAACTCGCATGGAAGAGCTGCGCCGCCTCGCGGGTCGCCTCGTCGAGGAATCGGCGCGCCAGCAGGCCGAATCGCTGCAAGCCGAAGAAGCCGCCGCGCGCCACACCGCCGCCGAAGAGACTCGCGCCACAGCGCTCATGGCTGTCGAGCAGGAATGCCTCGCGCTCGAAGCGCGCCTCGCAGGCGCGGAAAACGCGTTCGCGCTGGCCTCGCGGCAGGCGCAGCAGACCGGCGCCGCCGTGCGCGAATCGCAGGCGAACCTCGCAAGCCTTCGCCACGCGCAGCAGGAAACGAGCCAGCAGCTCGAGCGCACACGCCAGGAATTGTCGGCCGAGCGCGCGCGGCACGCTTCGCTCGAACAGATTCTCCGCGAGCGCGCCTACACGGCCGACGCCGTGCAGAAACTCTTCAGCGCAAGCGGCTCGGCGCAATCCGATTCTTCGCGCGCAAGCTTCCGCGCCGTCGGCCTGCTCGCCGATTACACCGAGGTGCAGGAAGAATACGAAGCCGCGATCGAGCAGTTCCTTCGCGAGGAGCTCGAATACGTGGTCGTCGAATCCTTCGATCAGGCGCGCGCAGGAGTAGCCCTGCTGCGCGACGAGGTCGGCGGCCGTGCCACATTCTTCGTCGATTCGATTGGCAGCCTCGCAATCGACCGCTCCGAGCCCGAAGGCGCCTCGTCGATGCCCGGCAATTTCATTGCGCGATTGGATAAGCTCGTCGAATTCCGCGAGCCGCTCGGCCCCGCCACAAAATTCTTCCTCAAGAAGCTTCGCGCCGCGTACCTCGTCGAATCATCCGCCGTTGCCGAGCTGATGGCCCGTGAGCATCCGCACAATTATTTCTTGACGCCCGAAGGCACCTGCTATCACGGCCGCATGGTTTCCGGCGGACGCAAGGGCGAGGCCGGCCCGCTCGCGCTCAAGCGCGAACTTCGCCAGCATGAGATGGAGGCCGCGCGCCTGGAACAGTCCGCAACCGAGCAGCAGCGCGAGCTAAGCCATCTCGAAGAACTGATCGCAGCCGCCGAGGCGCAGATCGCTTCCGCCGCCGCGCAGCAGATGGAAGCCGAAAAATCGCTCGTTGCAGCCACGCACCTGCGCGATCAGGCGCGCAACGAATCGCAGCGCGCCGGCCAGCAATTTGCCGCCGAACGCGAAGAAATCGCCCGGCTGCGCGCCGACGCCGAGGCGGCACGCGCGCGCGCCGAAAACGCCCGCCGGCAGCACGCCGATGCGCTTCGTTCCCGCGAGGCAGCGGAAGCGGAGAGCGCCGCAGCCGCCGAAGCCATCGCCAATCTCCGCCGCGATTTCGAGGGGCTTCAGGAACAGGTTGTCGCGCGCCGTGAAGAGCTGGCCGCCATGGCCGAGCGCCTCTCGAGTGCCGAAGCCCTGGAAACCCGCCTCGCCGATGAAAAGGCTCAGGCCAGCGAGCGTGTGAATTCGTTGCAACAGCAGCACGCCGCGCTGCTTGAAGAGCGCACCGCGATCGAGGCTTCCTGCGAACAGATTGCACTGCAAGCCGAAGAGCTTCGCAAGGAAAAGCTGCGCCTCGAAGAACAGAAGGCCGCGTTCGAAAGCGAATGGGAACAGGCCCGCACCCGCACGGCGCAAATCGAGGACTCGCTCCGCGGCCAGCGCCAGTCGCTCGACGAGCTTCGCGCCGAACGCGGCCAGCGCCAGATCGAAAAGGCGCGCAACGACGCCGACCGCGATTACCTCCGCCAGACGTGCGTCTCCGAGCTCAACGCGCAGCCCGAAGAATTGATCGCGCAGCAAGAGCAGGGCCAGCAGCTCGTCGGCGAAGACCTGATCGCCGCGGAAACAAGCTACAACGAGATGAAGGCGCGCGTCGAAGCGATGGGCCCGGTCAACATGATGGCGCTCGAGGAATTCCAGGAATGCGAGCAGCGCGAGAACTTCCTCCGGCGCGAGCGCGACGACCTCGTGCAGTCGATCCAGAATACGCAGCTCACGATCAACGAGCTCGACGAAGTTTCGCGCCTCAAATTCGAGGAAGCCTTCCGGTTCATCAACACCAGCTTCGCGGTTGCCTTCCAGTCGCTCTTCGGCGGCGGGCACGGCGAGATGCGCTTGAGCGAGCCCGACAGCTCGGGCGAAGCCGGCATCGACATCGTCGCGCAGCCGCCCGGCAAGCGCCTGCAGAATATTCTGCTATTGTCCGGCGGCGAGAAAGCGCTGACGGCGCTCGCGCTGCTCATCGCCGTCTTCCGCTACCGTCCAAGCCCGTTCTGCATCCTCGACGAAGTCGACGCGCCTCTCGACGAGGCCAACGTCGGCCGCTTCAATCGCCTGCTCGCCGATATGTGCGGCCAGACGCAGTTCATCGTCGTCACCCACAATCGCAAGACGATGGAAATGGGTTCGGTGATGTACGGCGTCACCATGCAGGAGCCCGGCGTCTCCAAGCTTGTCTCCGTGAAGTGGGAAGACGACGCCGCGGCATCCGCGCCCTCAGCCGCCGCCAGCAACGCCGCATAAGATTCTCGGCCGCTTCAGGCGTCGTCTGCGGCGGCACAAGTTGTCAGTGATCTTCTTCGCCGAGCTATCGCAATTTCAAATCAATCATCGCGTTCTTAGGCGTTGACAACGTCTTTCCCTGCGCTAGAATACCCGCCTCCCAGAACCGAGGAACGAAATCTCGTGGCTTCTTCTCAAATGCACGCCGTTATTTCGCAAACAAATTTTCCGGAGCTCAAGCTCCACGGGCGGGGAAAGGTTCGCGACATCTACGATCTCGGCGACCGCCTGCTGATCGTGGCGACGGATCGTCTCTCCGCGTTCGATGTCGTTTTACCCACGCCGATTCCCGATAAGGGACGCGTCTTGACGCAACTATCGGCGTTCTGGTTCGAAAAGCTCGCCGCTGTCGTCCCGAATCACGTGCTCGCGGTAAAGGATTTCACCGGCGAACTCGCGCCGCACGCCGCCGAGCTGAATGGCCGCGCGATGCTCGTCCGCAAGACGGAACCGGTGCCGATCGAATGCGTCGTGCGCGGATACATCTCGGGATCGGGCTGGAAGGATTATCAGCGCACACGCGGCATCTGCGGCATCCCGCTGCCCGCCGGGCTCCGCGATTCCGACAAGCTGCCCGAGCCGATCTTCACGCCGTCGACGAAGGCCACCACCGGCCACGATGAAAATATTTCGTTCGAAGAGACCGTATCAAGAATTGGCCGCCCGCTTGCCGAGAAACTGCGCGACACGAGCCTTACTCTCTATCAACGCGCCGCCGAACACGCGGCCATACGAGGCATCATCATCGCCGACACGAAATTCGAATTCGGCCTGCTCGGCCAGCAACTCATCTGGATCGACGAAGCGCTCACGCCCGATTCCTCGCGCTTCTGGCCCGCCGATCAATATTCGCCCGGCAAGGCGCAGCCTTCGTTTGACAAGCAGTACGTGCGCGACTATCTCGAGCGGATCGGCTGGAACAAGCAGCCACCCGCGCCGGCCCTGCCGCCGGATGTGGTCGCCAACACGCGTGACAAATACCGGGAATCGTATCAGCGCATCACCGGCCATGCACTCGATTAGCTCAGGGAGAACTTTCTTCTTCAGGGCGCAGCGCGGAGCGTGCATACGTGAAAGAGCAATTGGAATTGCTGGTCGGCATGATGGTTGAGCGCGGGATTCTGCTGGAAGAGGCGGTCACGGAGTTCGAGAAGAAGTTCATCAAGCGCGCCCTCGAGCGCGCCAACGGTAATCAATCGCGCGCCGCGAAATCGCTCGGAATCCACCGCAACACGCTCAGCCGCAAGGTGGGCGAGTACAAGCTCAATCACGTCGGCCGCCGCTAAGCTGCGCGGCACGGCTCGTTTCATCTTCCCTAAAAAAACAAAGGCCGGACCGGCCCTGGAAATTTTCCCGACGAACTCTTTTTTATCTTCCGGGCTTCCTGTGTGCGGGAGTCTTGCCTTTCTCGGGAATAATCGTCGGATCGACCTTCACCTTATCCCAGTGCAAAAGGAACGGCGTGGGATCGTAGCTCGCGAGTGTCCCCGAGAAGCGAACGGGATCGTCCTTTTCCAGCCGCATCACATCCGGCTGCGGGGGAATGTCCGAGGCGCCGCCCGTCGCTGCGGGATTTGGTGCGGTCCACACCTTCACGTCCATGTTGGCGGTCGTCGCCGCTTCCACGTCTGCTTGGGTCGCGCCGAAATACACCATGAAGTCCACGTAGGCGTCGGATTTCTGCACGTCGATAATCTTGCCGACAACTTCCGGAAACTCCGCGCCGCAGATCGCGAGCCACGTCATCTTGGCTTTATCGCCGCCGCCGCCCAGATCCGAGAGCACCGTGACAATCGTGCTGGCCTGCGCGATCTTCAGAAGATCGGCCGCCGCGGGAATCGTGTAGGTCGCGGGACGGTCGGGCGAGTTCATGGCCAATTGCAGCATCTCGTTGAGCTGCCCATCGATCAGGCTGTCGCACGTCGGCTGCTCGTAATTGACCATCGTCTTTCGAAGGTAATCTTTCACCTTGTCGGCATCCGGAATCTTCAGATCGATGGCGCGCGCCACGGCCCACATCCCGTCGAGCGACTGTGGCGGACTCATCGCCATATAGGCAAGGCCCAAGCGGTATTCAGTAAGCGCGTCGGTTGGGTTATTCGCCAGCACGACCTTGTACGCGGCGATTGCTCCCGCGTAATCCTTCGACTGCGAATCGGCTGCCGCCACTGCCCCGTTGAAAAACGCGGCGGCGCCCTTTTTCGTCTGATCGAACTGCTCATCCGTCATGTTGGGGTTCGGCTTCGCCCAATTCGGCAACAACGACACGCCCAGCGCGGCGACGTCGCGCTCCTTACTCAGTGCAGCCTGATCGGGAGGCGTTGTGGCGGCGACCCCCAGGAAAGCCTGAATCCGGAGTTGAACGGTCTGCAACTGCGTTGTGATGTCGCTCTTGTCGATCATTGGGAGAACCTTGTCCGCGCAATCCATTGCCTTCTGATACTCCTTAGCCTGCAGGAACCCGCCGCAGGCCGGATATAGCGCCGGCCCAATGTACTTGGTCAGCGTCGAACTCGGATACTTCGACATGAATCCGTTGAAGCAACTCAACTTGGATTGTGGATCTTTTTCGGCTTGGCACGCCTGGAAGGAGTTGTACTCCGCCATCGTGTATGTCGGCTGCGAGCTTTGCGCGGCCTGCGCCGCGGCGGGGCGCGCCGGGATCAACGCCCAAGCAAGGCCAGCCAGAATAAGTGCGGTTGCGTTCAGATACTTTCGCATGATCACGTCCCTGCCTCCTGGATGTCGTCGGGCGACTGGCCAGCCTTTGGATCACAACCCTGCAGCACCACCTGCAAGACACAGAAATCGAGGGGATTATAGGGAAAGCATCCCGCTCCGCGCAAGCCTAAAACCATCTCCCGATTAAAGTCTGGCATGTCTGTGACGCCCCGGCAAGAAAAGCCTGCATGTTACGATGGTGCGAACGCTCGAGTGGTCGCCTCGCAGGGGGTCGCGCATGAACGCTGAGACTGCCGCACAAGGCAAAGTCGCATTGATCACCGGAGCGAGCCGCGGCATCGGCTTGGCCATCGCGCGCAGCCTGGCGAGCCTGGGAGCGAAGGTCGCGATCTGCGCGCGCGATTCCAAAAGACTCGAAGCTGCGGCGGCCGGCCTGAAGCAAGCGGGCGCAAGCGTCGTCGCGATTCCCGCGGACGTTCGCAACGCGAATGAAATCGCGTCCCTCGTGCGCGAAACGGAGCACGCGCTCGGCCCGATCGAAATTCTGGTCAATAATGCAGGCATCGGATATTTCGCTCCCGTCCAAGAAACGTCCGAAGCGAATTGGGACGCAGTATTAGACACCAATTTGAAAGCAGTGTTCCTGCTGAGCAAAGCCGCCGCCCCAGGAATGATCCAGCGGCGCGCCGGGCACATCATCAATATCGGGTCGCTCTCCGGCAAGAGCGCTTTCGCGGGCGGCGCGATCTACTGCGCTTCGAAATGGGGTTTGCTTGGCCTCACGCAGTGCATGGCCGAGGATCTGCGCCCGCTCGGTGTTCGCGTCAGCGCGGTTTTGCCGGGGTCGGTTGCCACGGACTTTTCGCCCCATACAGGTAAAGACACGAGCAAGATGCTGCAGCCCGAAGACGTGGCTCATGCGGTCGAAAGCATCGTCACCCAGGCGCCGCAAAGCTTTATCAGCGAAGTGCTTATCCGCCCCGCCCAGAAACCCTGACCGTCCCTGCGGATGCCGGCGCCGAATCTTTGGCCCTGGCGCACGCATCAAACCTCGCATACACAGGAGAAAAATCATGATCGACATTCGCCCCAGCGAAGAGCGTGGGCGCAATAAACTCTCGTGGCTCGACAGCCGCTTCACCTTTTCGTTCGACCAGTATTACGATCCGGAACACATGCAGTTTCGCTCGCTGCGCGTGATCAATGAGGACGTCGTCGCGCCCGGCGGCGGCTTCCCCACACATCCGCACCGCGACATGGAAATCCTCACCTGGATTCTCGATGGCGCGCTCGAGCATCGCGACAACACCGGCGGCAGCGGCGTCATCCGTCCCGGCGAATTGCAGCACATGACTGCGGGGCGCGGCGTGCTGCACAGCGAGTTCAACCCGTCGCAGAAGGACCCGGTCCATCTTTTGCAGATTTGGCTGCTGCCCGAACGCCGCGGCCTCGACCCGGCCTACGAGCAACTCTCTTTCCCCGATGGCGAGTTGCGCAACAAGTTCAGCCTCGTCGCGGGACCGCAAGCGCCGGTGACGATTCGCCAGAACGCGAATCTCTATATCGCGCGCCTCGATAAAGGCGCGCACGTGGAGCATTCGCTCGCGCCCGATCGCGGTGCGTGGCTGCAAGTCGCGCGCGGCAAAGTAAAACTCAATGGCACAGAGTTGAAGGCAGGCGATGGCGCCGCCATCTCGCAGGAAACGAACATCCAAGTCGAAGCGCAGGAGCCGTCCGAGGTCCTGCTCTTCGATCTGGCCTAAACGTCCTCACAGACGACTCGGGACTCCCGCCCCGGGTCGCTTTTGTGATAGCTTCCCTCTGGTTTGGGGTCCTGAAGCTCTTCCGGCATTCGCACAAATTTGAAAGGAGACGCATATGGCCAATTCCTCGGGCGGCATCGTGCCTTTGATTGGACGGATTCTCATCAGCGCCGTTTTCATCCTCGCTGGCTTCGGCAAGATCACCGGGTTTTCGGGGGAGGAAATGTTCGTGGCGTCGAAACATTTGCCTCGGCCGGCGGTCGCGTTGGGCATCGCGCTGGTCATCGAACTGGTCGGCGGACTCGCGATTCTCGCGGGCTTCTACACCCGGTTCACCGCCTGGATCGTTTTCCTGTACATGATTCCCACCACGTTTCTCTTTCACAATTTTTGGGCTATGCAAGGGGGAGACCGCCTGAACAACATGCTCCACTTCGAGAAGAATCTCGCGATCATGGGCGGCCTGCTGCTCCTCGCGACGTTTGGCCCCGGCTCGATGTCGGTCGATGGGGCGCGCGCACCCAAATCGACGTAGCCGGAATCGCAGCTTCCGGCGGAATCCTCGGGCGCTCGTCCTGCATCCGATTTGTGGTTAAATACTCCGCGCACTGGGACGAAACTCGAGGAGGAATGATGCACGATCACAAAAGACCGGCGCCCGTCGACACGGTGATTCACGATCTGATCGCCCACCGCTGGAGCCCGCGCGCGTTCGACTCGCGCCCCGTCGAGCCCGATAAATTGCGCAGCCTGTTCGAGGCGGCGCGCTGGGCGGCATCGTCCTACAACGCGCAGCCGTGGTATTTCATTGTCGGCACGAAAGACGATCCGGAAAATTACAAAAAGGTCCTCGATAGCTTCGTCGAATTCAATCAGGGCTGGGCCAAGAATGCGCCCGTCGTTGCGCTGAGTGTCGCCGCGCACAAAATGCCCCACGACGGCTCGCTGAATCGCCACGCCTTTCACGACGTCGGCCAGGCCGCCGCGAATCTTGCATTGCAGGCAACGGCGCTCGGCTTGCAGATTCATCAGATGGCAGGCATCGTCCCCGACAAAGCGCGCCAGATTTTTTCGATTCCCGCGGATTACGAAGCCGTCGCGGGCTTCGCCATTGGCTATCCTGGCGATCCGGCAAGCCTGCCGGACCAAATGCGCGAACGCGAGACCGCGCCGCGCTCTCGCAAGCCGGTTTCATCCTTCGTCTTCACCGGCAACTGGGGCAAGACCTCCCCAATCGTCGCCGCAAAGTGACGACCCGACGAGGGTCGTCATCCTGCCCGCCCTGAGCGAAGTCGAAGGGAGGCCGACGGTTTTGCCTCTAGTCGGCCGAAGGATCTCTCCCCGCGCCACAAGCGAGAGCCGAGATCTGCACCTCGCAGTCTCCGCGTCCTCTGCGTCTCCGCGGTGAAGCCTTCGGTTTCTTGCTGTTTTCTGCCGTTCGTCCGGGACTCCGCAAAGTACACATAAACCATACCAGTGCCTGCTTTTCACCATTCACCACTCACCAATCACCACTCACCCAACCGTGGTACTCTCCCGTCCGAACAGGGGAGGCATTACCACATGAAAATGAAATCCGCGTTGCTTTTGTTCGCTGCTTCTCTTTTCGTCGTAGCGGGAGTTGCTCTAGCCGGCAGTGGAGAGAAAAAGGATCGCGCGTCCGAAATCGATACGCTCAAAACGCAGGTGGCCGCGCTTCAGGCGCAAGCCACGGCCGCGCAGGACTACGTCGCCCTCGCAAATCTCCAGGCCATCTACGGCTATTACGTCGATAAATGCCTGTGGGACCAGGTCGCCGATCTCTTCGCGAAAGACGGCACGCTCGAAATCGGTCTCCGCGGCGTCTATGTCGGCCAGGACCGCGTCCGCGCGTATCTCCACACGCTTCCCGATCTCAAGTACGGCACGCTTTTCAATCACGTGCAGTTTCAGCCCGTCATCGACATCGCCCCGGACGGCACGACAGCCAAAGCCCGCTGGCGCGCCTTCGAGCAGTTCGGCATGCTGCACCGCAGCGCGCAGTGGGGCGGAGGAGTGTACGAGAACGAGTACGTGAAAGAGGACGGCGTGTGGAAGATTTCGAAGCTGCACTACTACATGACCTACTACGTCGACTACTACAAGGGCTGGGATCAGGGCGGCAATCCGCCTCCCGGCGCCATCAAGGGCCTCCCGCCGGATCGCCCGACCACCGTCGACTACAAGTTGTACCCGGACGTTTTCATCCCGCCCTACCACTACAAGAATCCGGTCACGGACAAATGACGATGCGACCGATATCTAGGATCGCGCCCAGGGAAGAGTCGAATTCGCGAGCGAGACTTGCCCCCGCAACACGAGAAAAATGTAAGCGCCGAGGCAGAATTTTCCGAAGAGCAACATCGAAAACGCCGCCACCAGAAACGCCTCGAATATCCACGCGGTCATATTCCAGCCGTTCAGCAGCGCCACGCCCACAATCAGCGTGAACGCGGCCGCAATCGCCTGCGCAAAACGCCGCGGTCCGGGCGCGGGAACGAGCGACGCACGCCCCCGCGGCACGGCAAACACGCGGTTGTAGAACTGCTCAAAAGGATTGAGAGCGGGGAAGGCGACGTTCCACCACAGGACCGCAGAAAGCGCAAAGAACAAGATCATCGACCAAATCACGGCCTGGATCCGCCACGCCGCGTAGCCGAAAACATGCAGGGCGATGCCCGCCACAATGAGGCTCCCCACGATGCGCGGCTGAAAATAGAGTCCGGCGAAGTGCATGTCGCAGAGCGCCGACGGCTCATCGGCAAATCCCTGCTGTTTCATAAAATTTCGTATCGCCGGCGACGCCATGGAAATCCCTCGGAAACTATTCTACCAATATTGACGCGGGCAGGAACGCAATCGGTGCGGCCGCCGAAGCCACAAACGAAAAGCCCCATCCTTCTCGCGAAACCGGAAGGATGGGGCTCGTCGAGAAACAAATCCAAATTATGAAATCGGAGTGCAGACCGATTTCACTTCGGTGTACATCTCGAGGACTTCGTGGCCCATCTCGCGGCCCCATCCGGATTGCTTGTATCCGCCGAAAGGCAGCGCCGCGTCGAACACGTTGTAGCAGTTGATCCACACGGTGCCCGCACGAAGCGCCGCCGCGGTGCGGTGAGCCTTCTTGATGTCGCGCGTCCACACGCCGGCGGCGAGGCCGTATTCGGTATCGTTGGCCTTGGCGATGAGGTCGTCGACATCCTTGAACGGAATCGCGGTGACCACGGGGCCAAAAATCTCCTCGCGCACCACCTTCATTTTGTCGTTCGTGTTGACGAGCACCGTCGGCTTCACGAAGTAGCCCCGCTCGCCCTGACGGCTGCCGCCCGTCGTGGCCTTGGCGCCTTCCGACAATCCGGATTCGAGGTAGCCGCACACGCGATTCAGCTGCTCCTCGGAAACCAGCGGACCCATTTCGGTCGCCGGCTCCATGCCCGGCCCCACCTTGATCTTCGACGCGATCTGCGACACGCCGTCGACCACCTTGTCGAACTGCTTCTGCTCGACGTAAAGCCGCGAGCCCGCGCAGCAGCACTGCCCGTGGTTGAAGAAGATCGCCATCGCCGCGCCAGGAATGGTGTTGTCGATGTCGGCGTCGTCGAAGACGATATTCGGCGACTTGCCGCCGAGCTCGAGCGACACCTTCTTCAAATTGCCCGCCGCCGCGTGCACGATCAGCTTGCCGACTTCGGTTGAGCCGGTGAACGCGATCTTGTCGACATCCGGATGCGCCGCCAGCGCCGCTCCCGCCGTTTCGCCGTAGCCCGGGACGACATTCACCACGCCGTCCGGAATCCCGGCTTCCTGAATAAGTTCGCCGAGGCGCAGCGCCGTGAGCGGCGTTTGCTCGGCCGGCTTCAGCACCACGCAACATCCGGCTGCGAGCGCCGGGCCGAGTTTCCACGCCGCCATCAGCAGCGGGAAATTCCACGGGATGATCTGCCCTGCGACGCCAACCGGCTCGCGCAGCGTATACGCAAGGAATTTCGCGCCGTGCGCCGAGATGGGAATCGTGTTGCCCTCGATCTTCGTCGCCCATCCCGCCATGTAACGGAAAAGATCGGCGGTGAGCGGCACATCCGCCACGCGCGCCACGGTGACGGGCTTGCCGTTGTCGAGCGATTCGAGCTGCGCGAGTTCTTCGTTGTTTCGCTCGACGAGGTCGCCGAGCTTCCAAATCAGGCGCCCGCGTTCGGAAGGAGTCATCTTGCGCCACGGGCCCGTTTCGAATGCGGCGCGGGCGGCGGCTACCGCGCGGTTGATGTCTTCCTTATCGCCTTCGGTGACTTGCGCGAGGACGTCGCCGGTTGCCGGGTTATACGACGGAAACGTTTTGCCGGAAACGGAATTCACCCACTTGCCGTTGATCAACATCTGGCGAGGCTTTGAAACGTAGCGCGCTACATTCTGGTCGAGCGGAATCGTCTGTGTAGCAGTGGCCATCTCTTTTCCTCCTCTAGCTCAAATGAAAATCTTCCTATTCGGGGTTGTGGAACCGGCGAACTTCAACGTACCAAGCGGCGGGCGCCGATTCTGGTTCTTGCGGTCGATTCTGGGCAGCGAAATCATTCGCATACCATCGTAGGATGCAACTACCTGCGGAGAGGAAAGCCGGGAAAGCCAAACCTTTTAGCTTCGCTCCGGCACGCCCGGCCCACGCCAGGCACCGCGTATGCTACGCCCGTACCCGCGCCCAGCGCAATAGCCCAGCATGGGTGTCAGGTGCCCAGGTCAGCCTCGTCGTAGGGGCGCTGTTCATCTGCGCCCGCTCTTGCTTTTGGCGTAGCCTTCGCAGCGGCCGCCTCTTTTGCCCCGAGCAGCACGAAGGGTAGGCGCGCGGATTTGTCCTCCCGGGTCTAGCCGTCACCCGCGACGTCTCCGTTTGGACCGCTTGTATCGGCCTCCGGACATGGTGTGTATTCCCAAGGCGATCAAGTTGTAGAGACAAAGCACAGCGAGCATGGACCCAAACAGAAGCACAACTTCGTCAGCGGTGTCCGTCGCGTCCCAATGGGCCGAGGATCCCGCCGCATTCATCGATCCCTGGCCAAAGGCCGTGCCCGCCAGCAGAATGAGTGTCAGGAGCAACGACGCGGCCAAACCTCGCCGCATTGTGCGCAAACGCCGAGGCGCAGAATCAGCTTTCAAATTCTTCCTCCGGCTCGGGAAGTCTGTCACCCTCCCGGGCGATCCACACATACAGGGCGGGCAAAAGAAAGATGCTCATTGCAAGATTCACCATCAGGCCTCCCACGATGACGATGGCGAAGGGCCGCTGAGAATCGGAACCTATGGCGTGAGATGTGGCCGCGGGCAGTAAGCCCAAGGTCGCAACGAGCATCGTCATCATGATGGGGCGAAGCCTGAGGACCGCTCCTTCGACGGCGGCATCAACGACGGAACGGCCCAAAACGCGGAGCTGATTAACGTATTCGAGCATGATGACGCCCGTCTGAACCGAGACGCCGAAGAGGGCCAGGAAACCGACGCCGGTGGAGACGCTAAAGTGCGTTCCGGTGACCAGCAGGGCCAGCAATCCGCCGAAGCTGCCCATTGCGACGGTAGCAAGGATGAGTACGGCCCACTTCGATGAGCGGAACATCGCGTAGAGGATGATGAAGATGACGAGGATAGTCAGCGGCACGATGACGAGGAGCCGCGCCTGGGCGCGCACTTCGCTCTGATATTCGCCCTCCCACCCGATGTGATACCCGCGCGGAAGTCTTACCTGCGCATCGACCTTCTGGATTGCCTCTCTCACGGCGTCGCCAAGAGCACGGCCGCGCACGCTACATTTAATGGGAACGTAACGCTCATTGTTTTCGCGATAGATTTCAGAGCCCTCGTCCGCTTCCCGTATGGTGGAAAGTTGATCCAGCGAAACCCGCTCTCCCGTGGGCGAGAGCAACCGGATATTCTGAATGGCTTCCCGCGTGTCCCGGTATTGGGGCAGGTAACGCAGCGTAAGGTCGTAGACTTCCTCGCCTTTCAGGACCTGATTGAGAGTGGTGCCACCGACTGCCGTCTGAACGGCATCCTGCACGTCGGCCACGTTGATTCCCCAGCGCGCGGCCTTCGTACGGTCCACCGTGATGTCGAGGTCAGGCTGACCGGTCACTTGGAAGACACCGAGGTCCGTAATGCCGGGGACACGGCCCATAATCGCGTCGACTTGATTTGCGAGATCCTCGAGCGTATGCAGATCGCTGCCGTACACTTTCGTGGCCAACTCGCCCTTCACTCCACTGACCGCCTCCTCCATGTTGTCTTCGATGGGCTGCGAGAAACCCCAGATGACTCCGGGAAACTTCTTTAAAAGCTCACGGTTCATGGCCGCAATCAGCTCGTCTTTATTCTTATGAAAAACGGGTCGCCACTCGTTGTCCGGCTTCAGGCCCACGAAATACTCGGTATTGAAAAAGCCTGTGTGGTCGGTTCCGTCATCGGGACGCCCTGTTTGACTCGTGCACTCGGTTGTCTCGGGAAACGAACACAGGAGGACTCTGGCCTGATTGGCAATGCGGATGCTTTCATCAGGGCCGACGCTCTGATCGAGCGTGCCGCGCACCCAGAGAGATCCTTCATCCAGGTGCGGCAGAAATTCGGAGCCGATGAGCCCGCTGAATATCAGGAAGAGGGCCACGACAAGGCTGACGCAACCGAAGCCCACAGTCACGCCCCGATGGTGGATCGCCCACGTGACCGCGCGGCGATAGTGTGCGGTAAGGAACTGGAGCGCGGGATTCTTCCATTCCGTAGCACCCTCGCGGAAGAGGAAACTGGAGAGAACGGGGGCAACGAGCATGGAAAAAGTGAGGGCTCCTAGCAGCGCAAAAGCTACCGTCCATGCCATAGGCTTGAAAAGGCGCCCTTCGACGGCCTGCAACGTGAAAATCGGAAGGTACGCGGTGATGATGATGCCGATCGCGTAAAAGACCGGGCGCTGCACCTCGTGCGCCGCCTCTCGAATCTTGTCTTGAGGGGTGCGCGTTCCGTCGCCCTGGCGATTGAGGTGGCGGACGATGTTCTCGACCATAACCACGGCACCGTCCACGACCATGCCGAAATCCAGCGCACCCAGCGAGAGTAGATTGGCCGGAATGTGCTTCAGGTCGAGGCAGATGGCAGCGAACAGTAACGAGAACGGAATCGTCAGCGACACGATAATCGCTCCGCGCACGTTTCCGAGAAGCAGCAGCAGAACGATGATGACGAGAACGATTCCTTCGGTGAGGTTGTGCAGCACCGTGTGGGTTGTAAAGTGCAGGAGTTCGCTTCGATCGATGAAGGGAACGACCTTCACACCCTTCGGCAAGATCCGATCGTTCAGCTCCTCGACCTTCGCGTGGATTCCGTCCAGTGTGGGCTGCGCATCCGCGCCCTTTTGGAGCGCGGCGATGCCCTCCACAACATCATCGTTGTCGAAGATCTTCCCATCATCCGTGAGAGTCGCTCGGGCGAACCGGCCCAACCGGATCATCGGCCCTTGCTCGACAACGGCGATGTCCTTCACCCGGAGCGGCGTGCTGCTCTTGATTGTGACGACAGTGTTTCCTATATCCTGGATGTTGTTCACGAGGCCGACTTCGCGGACATTGACCTGCTGGAGTCCCTCCTGAATGAAGCTGCCGCCCGCATTCGCGTTGTTGTTCGTGAGTTGCTGTTCCACCTGGCTCAAACTGAGGCCATAAGAGACCAATTTGTCGGGATCGAGACGCACCTGATATTCGCGCGTGGGTCCACCGAAAGGATTGATATCTACCACACCTGGGACGGACTTCAGGTTCTTCTCCACCACCCAGGTTTCAAGCGACTTCAGGTTCATCACATCGTATTCAGGATTGGTGCTCTCGATCGTATAGAAATAGATTTGGCCAACCGGGCTCCAGTCGGTCCCCATTTGTGGAACGACTCCGGGCGGCAAGCTGACCTGCGAAAGCCTTTCCAGGACTCGTTCGCGATTCTCGAAATCCGTGGTGTCTTCGCCAAAAACCATTTCGACGGTCGAGAGCCCGAAAATCGACCACGAGCGGACATGGGCTATCCCGGGAATTCCGTTCATCACCGTTTCGAGCGGGATGGTGACCTGCTGCTCGATCTGTTCGGCGGAGATCCCCGGCCACTGAGCAATGACGTCGACGTAGTTGTTGGCAACGTCCGGATATGCTTCGACCGGCAGGCGATGGAACGACACGATGCCCCAGCCAAAAAGCAGGATTGCTACCGCTATTACCAGAAAGCGGTTTTGGAGCGCAAAATCGACAAGCCGCTGAATCATTGCGCCTCCAGCGTTTCTTCGAGAGACAGAACGTCCGAAACCACTTCCTGGCCCGGAGCAATACCAGAGAGAATTTCCTGCTTGCCGCCGGGCAACACGTCGCCAGCTTCCACTTCAACCCGCCTGAACTGCTTTCCGCGGGCGGGAACGAAGACCCAGTCGCGATCGTGCAGGTGCAGAATGGCGTCTGCCGGTATGGCCGCGTAGGCTCGCGCGGTCTTGCTTTCGAAAGTGGCCGTGACGAACATGCCCAGCTTGAGAATGCCGGGGTTTCGCAGTTCGATGCGGACCTTGGCCGTTCGAATCGTTGGGTCGAGGACCGGGCCGATGTCACTGACGCGGCCGGTTAGCATTCTGCCGGGGTAGGCGCTGATGCTGATCTGAGCCTGTTGGCCGAGCTGAAGCTTGGGAATGTCGTTTTCGTAGACGTCGCAGATGATCCAGACAACGGACAGATCGGCGATGGTGAACGCGGTGGGAGAGCCGGAATACGTGACGCCTGCCGCAGCAGCATTGGTGACGTTCTGCGCTACGATTACTCCAGAGATCGGCGCGTAAACCTTCACGATGCTCGACGGATGGTCCTTGTCGACACCAAGCGTGTTCAACTGGTCGTTGGCGGCGTTCAGGTCAGCTTCGGCGTCGTTTTCTGCATCTTCAGCTTGCTCGAGCACCGATTGCGGAATCGCGCCGTGCGCATAAAGGTCTTTCGCGCGCTCATCGGCCTTGTTTGCAACCTGTTCGTCATTGATGGCCTTCAGATAAGTATCGAACGCGTTGGTAATGTCCGGGCTCTCAACGCTGAGCAGCAAATCGCCCTTCTTCACGTTGTCGTCGAGCCTTGCGCGGATGTCGACCACGCGGCCGCTGGCCAGCGAAATCACCGGAACCTCACGGGAAATATCCGGATTCACAGCGCCGGTGACGTTCAACTGGGCGTGAGCTTCCACCCGGTCGGCCGAAACCAGCTTGAATTGCTCCGGCTTATCCACCGTGACGAGAGCGGCGTTGCCGGTTTCGATCACCTGCGCCGGCGGCGGCGCCTCCTTCGCCGCATCCCCTTTGCTGTTGCCACATCCTACGAAAATGAGGGTCACGGCAAACACTGCTGCAAATACTCCACACTCCCTGCGTCTCATGGGACGACCTCGCGTCTGACGGCGAATTTCAGCTTGAGTTGTGGTGGCAACTTCCCAAGGGCTCGCTGCACGCGAGTGAGGGGAAGTCGAGTGTGGAAGGGACACTTGGCTTCGTTCGGTAGACCCCTAGCGAGGAAACTAGCGCGTTGGTTTACCGGCCGATGAGCCGCGTGATTATAGGTAGAAGACTTCGGAGGGTGGTGCGCGTCCAGGCTGGGAGACTAGGAAGGGATTGGCGAGGAACCCCGTGCTCGAAGAGAGAATCAGCCTCTCTGGTGAGTGGCCGCGCAGTGAATCTCTTCCCGCCTTGCGAGTGCCGGTGCCTGACTGGGGCGGGAGGCCCACTGTGACCGCCAGTACGCTCGTCGTAGACGTCCAATTTGTCTTCGACTCGCTGAATGCTCCGGGGAACGCATTCGGCTGCGCACGCGAAAAGCCGCCGTGGCCATCATTGAGATATATGGCGACGGGCTGCCTGAACCACGCCGTGGTGAGAACCAAATCGATAGCATGGTCCCCGTTGACATCGCGCGCCTCGATGAAGAGCCCCCCCGTGGGCGCAACAAGTTGAATCGATTGCTGCCCGACTGCGGAGAGGTGAAGTTGAATTCTGTAGTTCGTGCTGCCGG
The DNA here is from genome assembly GCA_049279635.1 of Candidatus Acidiferrales bacterium. Lineage (GTDB taxonomy): Bacteria > Acidobacteriota > Terriglobia > Acidiferrales > UBA7541 > Palsa-295. The sequence goes on along the minus strand of JBAPOM010000098.1, from coordinate 44 downwards.
AGTCGTTCGGGCCGGATTGGACGCTCGCCAAATCAGGACGCAGG
>JBAPOM010000097.1:0-12501 GCA_049279635.1 Candidatus Acidiferrales bacterium | reverse complement strand
TCTGTCGATCTAAGCCCGCCGCGCCGGGTGTCGTGCGGGCGCGGAGAAAACAAATCCGAAGTCGAAAGATGAACCATGCTTACGATCAGTCACACCGGAATTGAAGAACTCACGAAGGCGATCGAGGAATTAGAAACGCTGACCTCGAAGCCGACGCTCACGAATCGCGACGAAAAGCGCCACAGCTTTCTGTTGGCGAAGGTCGCGCTCTTGAAGCAGGGTATCTCGGTCACCGAACTGCGCAACTTCGAACAGGATCGCCTGCTGGCCGAGGCGGGGCTGCGCGCGCCCGAGAAGGCACGCACCAAGCTACCGGATGACGTTGCAGAGGACTGGCGAAACTTCGTGCAGCACAAGGAGGTGCGGATGACCTCCCGGCCGTCCGAACGCGAAATCCGCGCGAACGAGAGCGGAACCCAAAGCGTTACGTACACGCAGGAGGTTTCGGGCGGCGTGTTCCGGCCTTCGGGCTTCGCGGCCCGCAGCTTTGAAACGATGAAGCAGTACGACAGCGTGTTCGACGCGCAGTTCAGCAACATCATCGAGACCGATGACGGCAACGTCATGCCGTTTCCCGCGTGGGATGATTTAGAAAATTCGTCCGCGCTGGTCGGCGAAACGCAGCAGTCGAACGAGGTGGATGTCGCCAACTTCGCGCAGATCCAGTTGAATGCTTATAGCTTCCGCAGCAAGATCGTCGCCGTGTCGCTCGAATTGCTGCAGGATTCCAACTTTGAGTGGGGCTTTGTGCTCGAAAGAATTTTTTCGATGAGGCACGCGCGCGGCGTCGGCCAAGCCCTGATGACGGGCAGCGGCGTCAACGCGCCGACGGGCCTCGTCACCGCGGTCCTCGCCTCGGGCACATCGCCGGTGATCGCCGCGGGTTCGGCGAGCAACACCGGCAACTCTGATTCGGCGGCAACGACGATCGGCACGCAGGACATCGCGAATCTTTACGCGAAGCTCGATCCGGCGTATCGGCGTGGTGCGGCGTTCTACATGGCCGATGCCACCTTGGAGTATCTCCTTGCGCTCTTGGACAAGTATGGCCATCCCATCGCGAAATTCCGCGAGGGTCTCAACGGAACGGACGGCGACATTCCGTACATCATGGGTAAGCCCGTGGCCGTGTGTCCCTCGATGCCGGCGATGGGTAGTGGAAAGAATAGTGTACTCTTCGGTAATCCGTTCTACTTTGTCCAGCGGCGCGTGCCCAGCGCGTCGTATGTGCGGGCATTTTGGCAAACCCCGACGCTGGCGCTCAACGGTTTGGTCGGGTTCGAGTCGTTTATGCGCGTGGATTCGAACCTGAGCGCGGGCAACGCGTCCTACACGCCGTTCGTCGTGCTTCAGCAACATTCTTAGCCCAACCTCAGCCGCGAGGCGCGGACCGCAAGCCCCGTGCCTCGCGATTTTATGATTGATCGTAGGTGACAAGCATGCTCGACGTTATCCAGATGCTGCTGAGCCGACCGCCTCACTCCCGGTTCACCGGTTGCGTTACCCGCATCGGCCCGGCCTTCGGCTTCATTCGACTGGACAACCTGGACGTTGATGTTTTCTTCCACAAGAACATCTGCGACGAGGTCGTGCCATTCGACACTCTCACGGTCGGGGAACGGCTGCGGTTCAATGTAGAGGAATCGAAGCAGCACCCCGGCAAGCTGGTCGCGGGGCGAATCAGTCGCGAGGAAAAGATTTAGTCGTTCGAGACCTCCGGCCCAGGTCCGGGCCGGGTGCGGTGCGCGCGGACCGGGATCCTCGTCCCCCATATCGCGCGCCGCGTGCGGCGGGGAGCGTAAACCCTCCCCGCCATTTCATTTCTAGGAGGTTTGCGTTGGCGACCGCAACCGCCGTAGCCCTCGAAGCTCGTCTCGTTTGTTTTCTTTGCCACCACAACTCTATTAGCCCTCCTCCGCTGAGTAAACCAAGCACGCGTTTTACCTGCCGCGAGTGCGCGCCCGTCCTCATCCGAAAGCGCAACGCGCTCGCGGCGCGGCTATGGAACCGGAAGGCGGCGCGGCGTGCCGTATGAGGTTGAGCTTGGACCGCAATCCGCGCACTGCATCACGCTGGCGGACATCGAGCGCGCCGTCGTGGGCGACGCGCACGCGCAGGACTTCATTCGCGAATACGGGAACCTCGATCGCGCGCGGTGGCGCGACCTGCTCGTCGAGTTCCGCGAGGACCCGTGGGGCGATGGGCGCGCGATCCTCGTGCCCAAGAGCGGCAATTACGCGTCGCACGCGAACGGCAACGGCCACCGTCGCAACGGCCACGAGCGGCAACTGGCCCACGCGTGGGAAGCCCACCTGGCGCGGTTCGGCCTCGATAGCAAGACGTTGAACGGACGCGCCGAGCGGCAGGACGTGATCATCCCGACGAATGCGACGCCGCCGCTCAAAAATTGTCGCGAGGACGTGCAGCTGGCCGAGCGGTACGGCATCCGGTGGAACACGGGCCACGCCGTACCCATCGCCGTGCACGAGCGCGCCGTGCCCGACGGATGGATTTATTCAGACGTGATGGTGCGGGAGTTTCTCGCGCACCGTTTTCCGGGTGCTTTCGCGCCGCCCTCGAAACGCGGGAGCGAACGGCGCGACATCCAGCGACGTGCGCGCCGCCGCGCGGCGCAGCTGTGCGCGGTCCTCTACATGGCGTTCCGGCTGATGCTGCCGTATGAAACGATCGGTATGGAATTGAAGATCGATCCCGACCGCGCGCTCCGTGTCGCGAGCGATGGCCGTGCGCATGGCGACCTTTATTTCAGTGGGAAGAAGTGCTGCCGTAACAGGCGGCGGGTTATCGTGTGAGTCGGCGGATTAAGAACCTTGAAACAAAACCCTTGACACTGCGTGTGCGATGAATAATAAGATGTGTTCCGCGTGAAACGAGGGCATCATCTAAGGTGTGGGGCCGACTCGATTCGAACGAGCATCCGACGGGTGCGAACCCGGCGCTCTTTCCGTTGAGCTACGGCCCCACTCTTCCTTCACAGCCCGCAAGTATCGTGGGTACCCGAAAAGTTGTCAAACACAAAATGAAGGTGCGCCCCTACCTGTAGCGTCCCTCATCCGCACACACCGCACTAATAGCAACCGCTAATTCGATTTGGGTTTGGGCGGTGTCGCCGGGCTTGGCGGCGGGTTTCCGCGATACAAATTCGCATCCGGCAAGTGCAACCCTTCGATAATGTCGAAGGCATATGAGATGGGCGTCACCCCCGCGACGTCCGCCAGCAAGAAGCTAGACGACTGGGTACCTATCACCACGCCTCGTCCAATAGTCTTTCGACCCGACGAAAAAAACGACGGGATGTAAAAAACAGGTGAACCACTGGCGCCTGGGGATAGGTTCGCCTCAACCAGCCACAGACGCATGTAGCGAGGCGGCCCGCCAGGAATGCACGGAGTTGCTAAATCCTCATCTGGAAGCGCAGAAATATAGCCGAACCTAAATAATGGATAATTCCGATTGCTTCCAGACGCACCGGGTAGCAGACCACCCGACGCAATCAAATCGCCGATACCGACGTCTTTTGTCTCGTCGTCCGAAGCCATAAAAACGATAGGCAGAAAGAAGACGTCATAGTCGCTTGCATTGAATTCCGTCGGGGAAAGCTGAATTAGTGCAACGTCGATGTCATCTCTGGTGTGAACCGCAAACCTTGCGTTGCCCCGACTTTGCAACGGAAGGTCAATGTAACCGACGCCTTCGGTTCCCTGACTCGGATCATAAGATTTCTTATTCACGCGATAGAAAATCTTCTGAGGATTAGAAATTCCGCAATTTGCCCACTGCGGGTCCACGATGTGGCGAGCGGTGACAAGGAATACATAAGACATGGAGGGATCGCCTAATCTCGGCACGCTAAGGAAAAACCCCGTCCCCAAGGGATGGTTTTTATCAACGGTCCCGTCCGCGCTAGCGGCATAAAGAAAGACAATGTCTTTCTGAACGTCTGCCGTGTCTAATGTCGCTGTCTGTGCCGATAGTCGCGGCGCTACGAGAAGCAATGCCAAGAGAATAAAGAGCTTTTTCACGTGTCCTCACACCAACCGCCAGTTCCCGGAATGCATAACTAGAGCCGGCTGATTGTCTTTCTCTGGCAAACCGACGGGAGAAAACGGGGACCAGCAAGGGGTAGTGGAAGCCTTGGGCTTATTAGCCTTCCCTCGCCGAATTTGCTTGAGGAGCACATTGTGGCCTCGTGCACTCCACGGTGTCAAGCGCGCGCGTCTGTGGATACATATGCAAGATGTGGAAAATCCCGTTTTCAGGGCAACGCTTTGTGCGCCTCTACGAGCAGAACGATGTTCGCAGCAGCGAGATGTAGCGCGTATGCCGCGAGGTGGGGCGGTATCTGAGTCGGCACGGCACCTTGGCCGTGGCGGCTGGTCTTATTGCTGATTGTCGGAAGCCCAGATTCCATCGCCGAACGTAGACCAGAAAAGTGCGATTCAAGATCGGCCGGAATCAGTCCCTTCTCAAGAAGAGTGTTGATCAGCGGTATCGCTGTCGCATTAGACGCGACGGTCCACTTTCGGGCCTTGCAGATCGCCTTCATCGTGCTTTCAAAGGCCTTGAGGGCCTCAGCCACGGCCTCTTTGTGGCGACCGTGCCGATAGTGAACGAAAGCCCGAACAAACTCGTCCTCTGGGCCTTCAAAACCTGCAGCGTTCAGTAACGCCAGGGCCGGCTTTACAACCTCCGCGTGGACGAACTGCGAATCCACGCGGACGAGCGACCCTTCAATGTACTGATAGCCGACGCCGTGCTCACGAAAGCGATCATTCAGTTCTTCGATCGCATCATCCGCGGACATCTTAATTCCAGCTTCATGAACTTTATAACGATCAGCGTCACGCACAACTCGATCAATCAAGCGAAAAGACAGTTCGATGATGTCGAGCGTGCCCAACGTATCCGCGCTCAATAGGTGTCGCTCGCATCTCGAATCGTAGTCTTCTAGATTCTGCCCGATAAAAAACACGCCCGATTCTCTCGCAATCGTGTCATGGACGAGCTTCCACCACCCGTTGGCTGGCGATGGGGTCGCATAAGAAAATTGTCCACCCTCCCGGTAAATACCAATCGCATCTCGCCATATGTGGATGATTTGCACGCGCAGCGGATTCGGTAGGGCGTCATATTGATACACATCGGGCGTTCCGGCTCTTTCCGCCGCCTTCTTGCGCTTTGAGTACGTTTCAAATACGGACATAAGTGTACACTTAGGATACCACGCCGGTTGTCGTCTTCGCCTTGAACCCGCCGAGCCGGAAGCACCTCATTTGACGCAGTCTGGAACGTGCCCTCCGGTGAAAAACACGTAGTTTTCTAGCCCGCCGCCCGAAAAAAGTCCCTAGCCTCATCCAAACACCACCAACCGCGGTCCTCGCGAGCCGTGATTTTTCGCCTGTGATGTTTACTCTATACATACTGATGACGACTCGATTAAATAGCGACCATGCGGAATTAAGTACGAGGCTCCCGCATAGCCTCACAAGGAGAATCCACCATGGTAGCAGCTACCGCAACAGCAACCGAGAAGACCAAGAAGCCCGCAAAGGTCCACGTGCTGCCGTCCGTCGATAACAACAAGCGAGTGTTGAAGGAGTGCTCGCGCGTCGTCGTGGACATCAAGCGTGTCATGACGACCTTCAATTGCTCGCGCGCGGACGCGATCGTCTTGGCATCGGCGGCAGAAAATAACCTGCTGCCGCCCGTTAAGTAAGCCTTCGCAGAGCACGGCGGAGCGATCCGCCGTAATGCGGCCAACCGGTTGCAAGCCCGGTCGCTTCAATGGTTTAGGAGCAAACAAGCGATTCTAAAGCTTGACACATAATGATATAATGATGGGGCCGCTGGCCGGCCTTGACCTCAAGGAACGCGCTGAGCGGACTTCAAAGAGGGAAGGAAAGATGTATGAGCCGAGAGGAAATGGCAAAGCTGTTGGATGACGTGCTGATCGTGTTGCACTCTCACGAGCAGAACGGCGGGGTCGGCGTCGATCGGATCACGATCCATCCGGACGAGGGACTAACGATTCACCTTAAGTAGAGAAGTGGCGGGGGGCGGGCGTTCACGCGCCCGCCTTTCTTCTTGGTTCCGGCTTTTTGGTACCCAGGTACTATAGAAATAGTATGACGATCTAGTTACTCTAGGAAGAGGAGGCGAACATGGAAACGAACGCGCCGGACCGCCCCGAACCGAGGCCCAAAAAGGACAAAGTTAAAGGCACCGGCTACGCGGAGGGAGAGCACGGAAAGGGCCGCCTCTTTCAACGGGGCAACATTTGGTGGGTGCAGTACTACGCGAGCGGGCAACAGGTCCGCGAATCGTCTGGGTCGCGAAAGAAGGGCGTCGCCGAAAAACTCCTGATGCGAAGATTGCTGGCGGTCGAGGATGGGACGGCCCCGGTCAAGCAACCTGCGGTCACGTACCAGGACATGCGGGATCGGCTGGTCACTGCCCGCCGCCTCAACGGAGCAACGCCGAAGGAAGCCGCCGCAGGTTTGAAGTATCTCGACGAATTCTTCGCGCCGCTAAAGCTCATCACTGAGGACAGCGTGGACGACTTCAAGCTGGCCCGCAAGGCGGCGGGTGTGTCGAACGCGACCATCAACCGCTCGCTGGCCGCGCTGCGCCAGATGTTCAAGCTCTCAGCGCGGCGGATCAAGAATCCGCCCGAAATCAAACTACTTCCCGAACCGCCCGCCCGGAAGGGCTTTCTGACGCGTGAACAGTATCTATCCCTACTCGCTTCCCTTCCCGAGCGCGTGCGTCCCATCTTCAAGTTCGGCTACCACTGCGGCATGCGGTTCGGCGAGTTGCAGAACCTAACCTGGTCCCGCGTCGACATTCCGGCGGGCATGATCCGTCTGGAGGCGGAGGACACGAAGAGCGGCGAAGGGCGGTCAATTCCCTTCGGCAAGTTTCCCGAACTCGCCGAACTGATCAAACAACTGCGGCGCCAAGCTACCTCGGATCGTGTGTTCGCGGACGGTGGCTTTCGCAAAGCTTGGGCTCGGGCGTGTATTAGGGCCGGATTGGGCCGGATGGTGTGGGAATGCAAGACCTGCCACAATCGCATCGAGTCGGAGAAGCAGCCACAGCGACCGGGAAAGAAGATGGAGGCTCCCACCTGCGCCTGCGGCACGGCGTGTCACTGGAAGTACGTCGGCCTGATCTTTCACGACCTGCGGCGGACTGCCGTCCGCAACATGCGCCGCGCCGGAATCGACGAATCCGTCGCGATGAAGATCTCAGGACACAAGACCAACTACGTTTTCAAGCGATACAACATCGTGAACACCGCTGATGTCGAGCAAGCGATGGAGCAGATGAACGATTTCTATCAGGCCGAGGACGCCAAACTCGAACAACCTGCTGCACGTCCGAATTGAAGCGAGTCCATTAACGGGGTTAGAATGCCCCTAAATGGACACGATTGAGCAACCCGGCCGCCTCAGTCGAGCAGCAACGTACGGCGCGATCGCGGGCGTCGTCTACTTGGCAGTCCTCGCGTTGGTTCTGCACTTAAACCCTAGGGATTGGCTGTGGGAGCATCCTTGGTGGCACAGCTTCTTAGTGGGTCTGCCAGCAATCGTATTCGCGCTCATCGAATGTGTACATTCGAACGAGGCCAATAGGCTTAGGGCAAAGCTAATTCAGACCACAAGTGAACTCAGCACGGAGCGAAACAAGCATTTGGGAAGGATTGCCGACAACACTGAAAGACAACCATCCAGGGCAGAACTAAACGCGAAGCTACTTAAGAAGTATCTCAACATGTGGGCAAAGGTCAGTGAGGGTAGCAATAACTGGGCTAGTGCCGCACAAGTCGTTGAGATTAGCGAGAACAACATCGCGGCGCTATTTATTCCTGCGGACTACACGTCCGGGAGCGCGTCGCGGGTGAACGTCGATTGTACGGATGTGCAAATCGTGGAGGTGCCGGTCGGTAGCTGCTCCATTCAGCTGACCGTTCTTAAGCGTTACGGTCGAGATATCCCGTTAGGGCAAATCACGAAGTGGGAAGAGCGCGATCAACCGAAAGCCTCGGTCTTTCCGAAGGCCGGTGGGGCCGCGGCCTATGCGCAGTACTCCAAAGGAGGTTCGTCGGAGAGGCGCACGCTTCATATTTATCCTTCGACGGATGGCACCAATTCTTTTCTGCTTGAAGCGTCAACGGGTGAGAGCCTCACGGGCGACAATAAGCAAATCTCAAAAGCTTTCCGTTCAATGGATGTGGACTACAAGGCTGAGGGCTTTCACACGGCCGGTTCAGGCAGCGGCGGCGGGTCAGCATATCCGCTCTTTCTCTAACCTATGGGGCCAGAATGGGGCCAGGTCCGGTAGAATCGGGCGTTTTACAAGGGATTTTCCCGGAGATCACGCGACTCATAATCCGTTGGTCCTAGGTTCGAATCCTAGCGGGCCCACTAGATTTCACAGCGCTGTCGTTTGCTTCGCTTTCGCCGCACTATTTCGTCAGCTACGAGCGCCTTTCGCTGCTCCAGCGGCCAGACGTTCAACTGTCCCAAGTCTAGCCCTCAGGACAGGTAGATTCGTCGGCAATACGCGCTAAACTTTTCAGCACGTTAGGCGATTTCAGTGTTGAGGGCTGCGGCGAAGGCCCGTCGAACAGTTGGCCGGTCGGAAGGCATTCGGATTCGCAAGCAAGAACGTCGGCCGAATGGGGGCTCGACCCTTGAGACAAACACTCAACTTGCTCGTTGCGGTGGCCGCGCTGGTGAGCTTGTGCACTTGCGCAGGCAGCACGAAGGAGGAGGCGCCCGGCCAAAACTCCGCGGCGCCCACAATTACGTCGCAGCCCTCCAGCCAGACGGTGACGGCGAACCAAACCGCTACGTTCACCGTGGCGGCGACCGGGAATCCCGCGCCCACTTACCAATGGCAGAACGCGGCTACGGGCGCGAATATCCCGGGCGCCACCTCGGCCAGTTATATGACTCCGGCGACGACGCCCGGCGACAACGGCTCGAAGTTCCGCGTCGTGGTTTCGAACTCCGCCGGCAGCATGACGAGTTCCACTGTTTCGCTCACCGTCGATTACGCGCCCAGCATCACTGCGCAGCCTACGAACCAGACGGTGCTCGTAAATCAGATGGCCACGTTCAGTGTGACGGCGACCGGAAATCCCCCGCCGACCTACCAGTGGCAGAATGCGGCGACGAGCGCAAATATTCCCGGCGCCACTTCCGCAAGTTACACTACGCCGCCTACGCTGATGGCCGACAACGGATCGACCTTCCAGGTGGTGGTCACCAATTCCGTCGGCAGCCAGACCAGTCTTCCCGCGACACTGACCGTCAACGCGAACGGGCCGCCGCCCACCAACGCCAGCGTGCTCACGTATCACAACGACAATATGAGGGCCGGGTTGAACCCGAACGAAACCATTCTCACCGCGACCAACGTGAACTCGACCGCCTTCGGAAGGCTCGGGGCGCTTTCGGTCACGGGCCTTGTCGATGCCGAGCCTCTCTACGTTCCCAACTTGACGATCAATGGCGCGGCGCACAACGTCGTCTTCGTCGTCACCGAGCACGACATGGCATACGCCTTCGATGCCGACACGCCAGGGCCCGCGCTCTGGCAGGTTTCGCTGATTCCCGGCACGGAAACGCCGAGCGACGACCGCGGATGCGGCCAGGTGGAACCCGAAATCGGAATCACATCGACGCCGGTGATTGATACGAGCGCCGGCCCGAACGGCACGATGTTTGCGGTGACGATGTCGAAAGATTCGAGCAACAATTATCACCAGCGCTTGCACGCCGTCGACTTGACGACCGGCGCCGACCGCATCACGCCGACGCTAATCCAGGCAACGTATCCGGGCAACGGCTCCGGCAGTTCCAACGGAACTCAGACTTTCAATCCCGGGTCGTATGAAGAGCGCGCCGCGCTTTTGCTGACCGGCGGCGTGATCTATACGACGTGGACTTCGCACTGCGATGCGCCCAACTACACGAGCTGGGTGATCGGCTACAACGAATCGACCCTGGCGCAGGCGAGCGTGCTGAACATGACCGCCAACGGCAACACACAGGGCGGCAGAGAAGGTGGCATCTGGAATGCCGGCGACGGCCCTTCGGTCGACGCCTCCGGCAACATATATTTTCTCATTGGCAACGGCACGTTCGACACGACACTCGATGGCAATGGATTCCCGAATACCCACGACTTCGGCAACTCGTTCGTCAAGCTTTCGGCGTCCGGCGGCGCTCTATCCGTCGCGGATTATTTCGCGATGGACAATCCGAACGGCGGCGACGCCGAGTCTGAATCTTCCGCGGACACCGATCTCGGCTCCGGCGGCGCGATGCTTCTTCCGGACTTGCAGGACGGCCAGGGCAACACCCGGCATCTGGGCATCGGCGCGGGAAAAGACGGGAACATGTACATCGTCAACCGCGACAACATGGGGAAGTTCGTCGCAAGCGATGCGAATATCTACCAGGAACTCGATGGCGCATTGAGCGGCGGCATCTGGTCGGCGCCCGCGTATTTCAACAACGCTGTCTACTACGGCTCGGTAGGCAATAACCTGCAAGCCTTCAAAATTACCAGCGCCAAGCTGGCCACGTCGGCCTCATCCAAGAGCGCGACTTCTTTCGGCTACCCCGGAACCACGCCCAGCGTTTCGGCCAACGGCACGTCGAATGGGATCGTCTGGGCCATCCAGAATGGCAGCAGCACGGGCGTGTTGCACGCCTACGACGCCACCAACCTCGCCACCGAGCTGTACAACAGCAATCAGGCGGCAAACGCCCGCGATCAGTTCGCGACTAACACGAACTGCAAGTTCGTCACGCCGATGATCGCCAATGGCAAGGTCTACGTCGGAACACCGGGAGCCGTCGTCGTCTTCGGCCTCCTCGGCCAGTAGGGCTTTTCCGCATTGCCTCGCGGTCTCGGTTGTCGCCGTTCTCCTTCGCGCAAGCATGATCGCGAGTGACTTCGCGCCGCGCGCAGGTTATTCTTGCTTGTGCCCCTTGAACATTGGGCCTTCCTTTTCGTCGCCGCGTTTCTCGCGGGAACCGTAAACTCAGTCGCCGGCGGCGGCAGCTTCATCTCCTTTCCGGCGCTGCTCCACGTCGGCGTGGCGCCGATCGCGGCCAACGCCACCAACACCGCGGCCGTCTGGCCCGGCACGGTCGCAAGCACATTCGCTTATCGCAACGCGTTCACGCCCCAAGCGCGACGCCTTATTCTGCCGCTTTTCATTGTGGGCATCGTTGGCGGAGTGTTGGGCGCGCGCGTCCTGCTGATCACGCCGCAATCGACTTTTATGCACCTGATTCCGTGGCTGCTGCTGGCTGCCACGCTGCTCTTCGTATTCAGCGGTCGCATGACAGCTTGGGTCCGCAGCCGTGCTGGGCACCACCCGGACGACGCCACCAAAATCCCGCCCCTCCTGATGGTGGCGGGATTATCCATCGAATTGGTTGTAGCGATGTACGTCGGCTACTTCGGCGCAGGCGCAGGCATTCTGTTTTTGTCGCTGCTGGCGATCCTCGGCCTCGACGACATCCATGCCATGAACGGGATGAAAACGCTGCTCGTCAGCGTCATCAACGGCGTCGCGATCGTCACCTTCATCATTGCCCGCGTCATCGTCTGGCCGCAAGCGCTGGTGATGGTGGTCGGCGCCATAGCCGGAGGCTACGGCGGCGCGCATTTCGCCCAGAAGATGGATCCGCAGCACGTCCGCTGGATCGTGATCGTGGTCGGCTTCGCCATGTCCGTCTACTTTTTTCATCCGCTATGAATACTGCATTCTCTGCTTTCGTCATTCTGAGGCTGCCGTATTTGCAGCCGAAGAATCTCTCCTCCCTCCTTTCTTGCCCCTTCTCGGTGCCTCAGTGCCTCCGTGGCCTCCTCTCTTCCCGCTTGCAAACTCTCAATGCCGTTGCTAGAATCGAAACCGTACTGGATTAGTGCTATATGATCCAGTCAGGAGCTGTCGCATGGTAAGGCTCGGCAAACTAACGGATTACGGGCTGGTCCTGATGACCATTTTCGCCCGTGGCGATGGCCTCCCGCTGCGCACCGCGCGCGACCTTGCCGTCGAATCCCGCCTGCCCCTTTCAACTGTCAGCAAGCTCCTGAAGCAGCTCCTGCAGAGCGGCTTGCTTACGTCCCATCGCGGCATCAAGGGCGGCTACATTCTGGCAAAGGAGCCGCGCGAAATCTCCGTGATCGAGATCATTTCCGCGATCGAAGGACCGATGGCGCTCACCGAGTGCAGCACGGACGTGACCGGCCTCTGCAATCTCGAATCCTACTGCCCCATCAAGAGCAACCAACAGATCATCAACCAGGCGGTGCGAGGCGTTCTCGACAAAATCACCCTGTCCGATCTTGTCCACCCCATGCAACTCACCAGCATCAGAGACACGCGGGGCAGGATCGTGCCGACGATCGCCTCCGGGAGAATTCAATGAGTTCGAATACCGACGCCACCAT
>JBAPOM010000096.1:0-20221 GCA_049279635.1 Candidatus Acidiferrales bacterium | reverse complement strand
GTCCACGGGAGAGCGCGGATTTATGCCGGACTTGATGTCATCTCCTGCGGTGCAGCTCCAAGACAACCGGGAGCCAAAATAGCGGATGGTTCTTGTGGTCCGCGCAGCGAAACCGCCTGCGCTGCCGGTCCCAGCGCGGCTATCCCTTCATCCCGCGCTGCCAGAGCGTGCACAAGGCGGTGTTGTAGAGCGCCAGCGCGGTCGTGATTTGCCCCAGATGATTGTCGTGGGTCGAAAGATAGGCGGCCCTCTTTAGAACGTCGGCATGCAGGTTTCCTTCAGTAGAACAATCGATGATCACCGCGCCGTCTTTCACGTCGCGCACCAGGTCCGCCTCGGACTGCGCCGGGAATGCGGTGACGATGATGTCAGCCTTCCTGAGATACACCTCCCGGACTTCCGGGCGCGTCTGCGGATGAATCATGAGCGCGGTGGCCCCGATCCGCATGAGCATGCTTTGCAGCGGAATGCCGATGCGCGGCGAGCTATTGCAAATCGCCACCGTCGGGCCGCTCCGCTGGGCATCCCGCGGAAACATGTTCTTGATTTCCCCGTGCTGGTGCAGCAGCGTGAGGATCGCTTTCGCCGTGCAGGGCACCACGCCTTCGTACTTCTCTTCTTCGTCGACCGTCTTGATGTTCAGCGCCATGCGGCCCGTGTTCTCGACGGTGAGCCCTTCGATGTCCTTCTCCGGCCGCACCCGCCGCAGAAAATAATCCTCGGTCTTGCCGAACGGCGCCGGAAAAAAAATGAATGTCCCGTAGATATTGTCGTGGACTTGCGCGCCCATCAGCAACAGTTCGAGCGCGTCGGCGCTCTGCGCTTCCTCGACGCGAAAATCCAGGCCATGCTGCCGGAATTTCTTCCCCATGTAGCTGGCGTATCGCCGCGAGCCGCGGTCGACTTCCACGTTCGGCAGCCGCGGCATAAACGCCGCCACGCGGATCTCCGCGCGGTCGAGGCCGGTCTTCTCGACCTGCGCCAGTTTTTGTTCCGCCTGGATAAACACTTCCTCGGCCGCCGCGATGCAGTTCAATCGCTTGCTCTGCGGCACTTGCTGCGTCCAGCTCATATCGGGCGCGAACGAACTCTTCTGCGTTATTTCCAGCGTGCCCATATCTTTGTTGATTACCATAGAATCCCCTGATTCCGCCACGGTTCGATTTCCGCAGGTTCCGCATTTGATTTCAGGGGTTTGTATTCCAAGACCTTTTCGCGCGCTAAGGTCCCTCGATCGTCTCTACCGAAGCCTCTTGTGGCAAAGGAGCCGCTTCGTGGGCGTGCGCCTCCCCCCGGCGAACAATCCCCCAAAACACAGCCAAGGCAGCAAGCGCGAAACCCGACATCACTTCCGCCAGCCCCCTCGGCGTGCGCCCATCGAACAGCAAGCCCGCGAGAGCGCCAGCGCCGGCGCCAGTCAACCACTGCACGCAAACAATGATCGACGACGCCATCCCGGCGGCCTCCGGCACCGGGTGCAGCGCGCCAACTGTGGCGTTGGGCCCTATCAGTGAGCTCGCAATGGTAATTACGAGAAGCAGCGGTGTCACGGTTGCGAGTGTGGCCGCGCCCGTGAACGAGAGCAGAAATAGGAGAAGCGCGCCGGTTGTCGTCAGCGTCAGGCCGGTTCCCAGCAGTCGAAATGCCGGGATGCCGGCCGTGTTGAGGCGCCCGTTGAGCGTGCCACCCAGCATGAACCCAAATGAGGTCAGTGCGAACAGGTAACCATAGAGCCGCGGCGAAGCCCCCAGTGTGTTAATCAGCAATAGCGGCGAGGCGGCAATATACGCGAAAAGGCATCCGAAGTTCAGCACGGAAATCAGCGCGTAACCGCGGTAGGTGCGATTGCCCAGCACCCGCCGGTAGTTGGCCAGAAGTTGCCGTGGCGCCAGGCTTTGTGTCTTCTCCCTCGCGACCGACTCGTCCAAGCCCAGGCCCACAAACACAACCAGAGCCAGGCCGATCGTCCCCAGCACCGCGTAAATGCTTCGCCACCCGCTCAGCGCCAGAATCGAGACGCCCAGCGTCGGCGCAATCATCGGCGCCACACTGCTTAGCACGGACATGTAGGAAAGCCGCGCCCGCGCCATCTGTCCCTCGAAAAGGTCGCGAATGATCGCCACGGCCAGCACTGTTCCCACGCCCGCCCCCGCGCCTTCGAGCAGCCTCAAGATCATGAAGGAGGTCATCGAATGCGCCACGGCGCAACCCAAACCCGTGATGGCGAATAACATGCATCCGGTCAGCAGAACTGGCCGCCGCCCGAACCGGTCGGACAGAGGGCCGAATATCACAGGAGCCGTCGCGAAGCCCACCATGTAGAGACTCAGCGCGTAGGCCACCCCCGCGGGCGATGATCCCAGCGCATGCGCGATAGGAGTTACTGCGGGCTGGCCCATGTCGACGGAGAGCGGCGGCATTGCCGTGCACGCTCCCAGCAGCACCAGAAAACCAATAGACTCCGGCCGTATCTTCATGCGTTGTGCTCGATTCCCGCTGCTCAAGCGTCGGCCGAAGGCATCGCGCTGTCAAGTCGTCGGGTATTTGCGACTCTTGATATTCGCCTTTTATTCGCCTATAATCCCTCCGCACCAAATCAATCCGCGAACCTGTGAGGAGGACCCATGGACCATAAAGATTTCTACATTTCCTACTGGGAGAAGGAGGGACCGGCCACACGCAAAGTGATCGGCCGGATCCCCGAAGACGGCAGCGACTATCGGGCCGATCCGAAAGCGCGCACGGCGCGAGAGATTGCATGGCTGATTGTTCGGGAAGAGGCTGTGCTCGTCGAGTGCATGGAGAAAGGCGAGTTCACCTGGGTCGAAGTTCCCTGCCCCGGCAAGGTCGGCGAGGTGATCGCGCAGTACGACCGGCAGCACGATGATTTGACCAAGCGCCTCCACGCGATTCCTGCGTCGCACTTCGAAGAGAAAATTCCGTTCATGATGGATGGAAAGGAAGTGATGCGCGAACACGGCTACAATATGGCGTGGGGATTCTTACTGGACCAGATCCATCACCGTGGCCAACTCTCGACATACCTGCGGCCCATGGGCGCGAAAGTTCCCGCGATTTACGGCGCAAGCGCCGACGAGCAGGCGTAGTTTGCCGGCGCGGTGCGTGCTGCGATGAGCGGTGCGCCGATGCGAGGAGGCTCGAACGTATTTCGACTGCGGGAATACCGGCCGCAGGATTTCGAGAGGCTCTACGAAATCGATCAGCTCTGCTACGAGCCAGCGATTGCGTACTCGCGGCGCGAGCTTCGCAATTATCTGCGCTTTCCCGGCGCCGATTGCGTCGTGGCTGAAGCTGGCACTGCGGGAAATGCCAAGAACAAATCCCACGAGGCATCGATCGCGGGATTTTGCGTTACCGCGCACGAGGATGATTGGGGATACATCATCACGATCGATGTCCTCGAATCGTACCGGCGGCATGGGCTCGTCTCTCAGCTTCTCGCGGAAACCGAACGCCGGCTCGCGGCGAACGGCGCGAGAGAGATCGCGCTCGATACCGCCGTCAATAACACCGCGGCGATTGCGTTTTGGCAGAAGCATGGGTATCGGATTCTTGGCACGCGGGAGGGCTACTATCCCGGCGGCGTCGATGCGTATGCAATGGCGAAGAGAATTGGGAGAGATTAGTTCGAACAGACTGCTCACCGCGATTACAGAGGTCCCACCCTCGCAGACTGCGCGAGGATGGGGCACCCGGAAAGGCAAAGGCGTCGCCCTAATTTACTGTGAGCGGGAGCTGGATTGTGCGCGTTACGGTGGTTGAAGAAACCGTCACCGTGGCAGTCACCGTGATTGTGTATGCGCCGAGCGGCGTGCCGGGATCGGCGATCGCCGGGTCGCTGGCGCCTCCGCCTCCACATCCTGCGGCGATTGCCGCGAGCGCCAGGAAGAGCGCGCCGGCCCGCACGGCTCGAACAACGCCGGCGCTGTTCTTTTCTGCCCGTGAAGCCGCGATCAGGATAGCGATAGCGCCAAAGATCGCGACGAGCATGAGCGAATCGGGAGCGCCACTAGGCTGCCGCGAGCGCGGAATGTAACTTGTCGATGTCGGCGTCGGCGCTGTCGTCGCGACGTTCACGGTGAATGGGCCGGCGGCTGTAGCGCTCACGTTGACGGTTGAGGTCGACAACGCACACGCTGGCTCATCCGTCGTTTCTACCGGCGCAACCGAACAGGAGAGCCCGACGCTGCCGGTGAATCCCGCCGACGAGTTTACTTGCAGGTTGTAGGTTGCGGTTTCTCCCGGAGTGATGGGGGCGCTTGCGGCCGGGCCGGACGGCGCGCTGAAGCAGAAATCTTCCGCCGTGCCGGTGAGGGCGACGCTCTGCGGGCTGCCCTGCGCGTTGTCGTTGAGGCTCAGCGTGGCGTTTCTGGTGGATCCCGTCCCGCAGGTGGAGGCTTGGAGCGGGCGGAAAGCGATTTGGACGGTGCACGTGCCGCCGGGCGGCGTGCTGCCGGACGTGCAGGAGTTGCTCGTAATGTCGAAGTCGCCGCTGCTCGGGCCTTTCACGCTCACGCCGGTGAATGTGAGCGGTCCTGCCGTGGGTCCCGTCGCGCTATTCGTGATCGTGATTGGCTGCGGCGTTCCCGCGCTCTCGGCGAGCTGGCTGCCGAAGTTGACGCTGGACACCACCGAAACCGAAGCGGATAGAGCCACGGAGGCGCTTCCAGTGAGCGGCACAACAAGTTGCTGCTCTGCGTCGCCGCTGAAATGATAGGAGACGTCGATTTCGGACTGGAACGAGCCAGCCGACTGCGGCACGAACACCGCGCTGACGCTGCAGGTTGCAGTGGGATTCATTGCCATGCCAACCACGCAAGGGTTGGCGCCCGCCGCTAGCTGGAACTGGGCGGGATTCGCGCCGCCGAGCGAAGGCGCGGCGTCGATCGTCATGGGCTGCTTCACCG
Source organism: Candidatus Acidiferrales bacterium (assembly GCA_049279635.1). Lineage (GTDB taxonomy): Bacteria > Acidobacteriota > Terriglobia > Acidiferrales > UBA7541 > Palsa-295. The sequence goes on along the minus strand of JBAPOM010000096.1, from coordinate 15,293 downwards.
GGCTCACCGCCGTGAACGTCACCTGCTGCGGATCGCTCGCGGCGCCCACAGCCTGCGCGGGAAAACTCACGCTGACGGGCGACGCTGCCAAGCCGGGCGCAACGCCGAGCAGCTCGAATTCCTGCGGGCTGCCGGGTGCGTTGTCCGTTAGGAGTATCACCGCTGTCTCGTAGGCCGCGCCCGAAGGAGAAAAATTCACCAAGAACAGGCACGAGCCGCCCGGGTTGAGAGGCTGCGACGTGCACTCCGATTGGTCCGCGAGTGAGAAATCCGCACTGTTGGGACCGGCGAGCGCGACCGTCGCGATATTGAGGGGCGACTCGCCCGTGTTCGTGATGCCGAGGTATTGCGTCGCCGCGCTGAAGAAACTCAAGCGCGGCAGATTGAAGGTCACAGCAGGCTCGAGCGCCGAATTTTCCTGAAGTTCGGCAACGAAGGCGTCGGTGGCGGGCGGCGAAAAGCCACAACTCGAGCACGAAGGCTGGCTGCCATTGAGTGAACCTCCGCTCGAGGTGATGGCGGTCGGAAAATCGGGCGATGTGGTCGCGCCCGCGAGGTAGACGAGGTTTGCCGCCCCCGTCGAATTCACCGCGACCGCATTTCCGGCGGCGCCTCCGCTTTGGCTTGCCGAAGACGTGCCGCCGAGCGGGGTCGCATACGCAAGCGACGCCGCGCCGGCGGACGTGGGGTCAAACTTTGCCACGAAGGCGACTTGCCGGCCGTTGAACGGCTGAATATTGTCGCGCCAGGGAAAATCCCACGACGTAGTGGTGCCGCCGACGTACACCTGATTGGACGCGATCACGGCGAGACTCTGACCGGCGTCGGCGGCCGATCCGCCGAGGTAGGTCGAGTAGAGGAGCGAGGTTTGTCCTGTGGCGCCTTGACCGACGACCACGAGGAAGGCATTCGCGGTCGCGTTTGGATTCAGGCTCGTGCTGAATCCACTCTTCGTGGGGAAATCGGTCGAGCTGGTCGCGCCCGTCACGTACGCGCTAGGATTCGAATTCGTGTCGAGCGCGACGGCGAGCGCTTGATCCGTGCCGCTGCCCCCAAGGAGCGTCGCGTAGACCAGATCGTTGGATCCCTGGGCCAGCGGCGACATCTTCATCAGGAACGCATCGGACAAGCCTCCTCCATACGCTGTCTGGAACGCATTTGTGAACGGGAAAGCGCTGGTGGCGTTTTGCACGCCTCCGGCCATGTAGGCGCTGCCGGTGGAGTCCACGGCGATGCCGCCGACGCTCACGAGAGCGAACGCATTGGTTCCAAGGTACGAGCAGTATTTCAAGGTCGCCGCGCCTCCCGCCTGCGTCGGTGGCGTGAAGATGGTGAGGAAGCCGTCGCTTTCATCACCGTCCCACGTGGTTGTGTATGCGCCCGCAGTGACGGGCAGGTCGGCTGATGTTTTGTCGAGCGACGTGGTGTTCGTATCGGATGCGACGTAGACATCGCCGGAGGAATCGAGGGCGATCGCACCTGTGCCGTTTTGCGATTCCGCGCCGCTGCCGCCGAAGAGCGTCGAGAAGACGAGCGTGCTTCCCGTGGGGCCGATTTCGCTGACGGCGACGTCGTTGCCGACGCCGGTTGTGAGCGCATTTGTCGGCAGGCTCGAATCGGTGACCGGAAAATCGGCGGAGTGGTGGTGCCGGTGAGCGCGACGCTTCCGCCGCTGGTAACGGCGATGAGGCCGCCTGTCTGCGTTTGGCTGCCACCGAGGAACGTGAGATAGACGAGCGAGTTCGCGCCAGGGATGGTTGGATCGATTTTGGCGACGAAGAACTCGGATGTGCCGCCGGCGGGGCCGAGCGTGTGCGACGTGCCAGGGAACGTGCCGGGCGAAGTGGTCGTACCACCGACGTAGACTTTGCCATCGCCATCGAGGGCGACGCTTGCGGCCACGTCCGCGCCGGCGCCTCCGAGAAATGTCGCATAGGCAACGGAGAGAGATGGATCGATGATCAGCGCGGCGTTGGGATCATGCGGACCGATGCGAAAGCCGAGTGAGCCGTCTGCTTCGAGGGTGTAGGCGCCGTCGACGCGCCGCTTGCGAGCGACACTTGCGCGGCCGGACCGCGCGAGCTCTTGATACGCGACGGGCTTCCTCATGCGTAGCTCGCCCTCACCGGCTTTCAGCAGGATGTCGCCGTTAGCGGCTTTCCCCATCGCATCTGCGCCCGAGATTTTGAAACGCAGCGCCGAGAGGTCGGCGCCCGGCGCGACGCGCAGGTCGTATTCGACGCCTTCGTCGTTGCCATAGAGGACGATGCCGACGCTCGGGGCCGCATTTGCCGCGCCGACTTCGGCGAAATGCGGGACGTGCGTGCGCCAGCGGCGTGGATTATTGCCGAGAAAGTAGTTGGTCTCCCCGCGAAGCTTTTCGCGGCCTTGCCAGGCGAAACCGGCCGAGCCAAAGAGACGCATCGATATCGTGCGCGGATCATTTGAGACTGCGGCGCGGACGGATCGCGATGTCCCCGCGATTTGCACGGCGATTTCGTGGTTTTCGAGGAAGACAGTCAATCCCCTGCCGCGACCGATGAACGCAACACGCGAATCTCTCTGGCCGACGTTGGGCTCGAAGGCGAAGGGCAACGAGAGGGGCGACTGCTGAACAAGATTTGCGGCGCTCTTGCGGGCGGGCGGAGACAGGCGGCTGGACGCACTTCGAGTTTCGAAGTTGTGAGCCGGTGTTCGAGCGAGAAATTTTACAGATGCATGCCGCGACGCTAAGCGACGGGCGGAAACTTTTCCTGCGAAGAGGAGATTTCCGGCGAGCGCCAGAAGACAGGCGGCGAGAACGCACAGCCACAGCGATGTCCTGCTCATTTAGGCCCTCCTCCGGAGACGGCGGCGTTTCCGGGTTGGGCGGCTCAAGTGCAGCCGAGCCAACTGCCATTAGTAGTTGTTGAGGCAATTCCCTACAAAGGGAACGCGTGAACTATCGCGCCAAATGCGCAGCAAGTCAATCCGTGTTATTCCGGTGCGGCCAGCCCCGTCGAAGTTCCCGGGGCTAAAGCCCATTCTATTGCGTGGCTTTTCGAGGGCCTGAAGGCTCACGCTTCCACCGTCATTGCGCTTCGCGCTAAAGGCGGACCTGACGGTCCGTGCTTCCACCGCTTCGCGCTTCGCGCGCGGCTGAGCCGGCGGGACGCCGGCGCTACGCAAAGTGCGCCGAGGCGCGGGCTAACTGCGCGAGCGACTCCGACTAAAATTCGACGCCGGAGGCGGCGGATTGGAGTAGGATGCGGGGTAAGGAGGGGGACAAACTATGGATAGACGAAAAGTATTGCGATTCCTGGGAATCAGCCCCGCGGTTTTGGCGGGATTCCCTGCTAGCGCTGAGAAGACTCGGGCCCCGGTGGCGTCATCAGACGGGAATGCGGGCGACCTAATTACGGTGATGAATCCTGCGATTGCCGGGAAACTGGCGGACCGGGTGCCCCTGGTGCCGCCGCTCGATACGCTGAACGGCAAGTTCATCTATATGGTCAACCTTTCGTGGGAGGGTCCGGACGCCGCGAACTACTTCTACGAAGCCATGACAGAGTGGTTGCAGCAGCACTATACCGGCCTCACGACGAAGGTAAAGGTGACGGCGGAGGGAATGTTTGGCGCCGATCCCGGCTTGCTGAAGGACATTACCGCCAGCGGGGCCGCCGCTGCGATTGTCGGCGTCGCTGGTTGAAACGGCTGCTGCGCGGCCGTGAGCCGCTGGGCGAAACAGATTCAGATGCAGTGCAAGATTCCCGCCATTGGTATCGCCTCCTCCAACATCGTGCATTACGCAACCGGCTACGTTGCCAAATATCAGAACGGCATGCCGATTCGGTATGTATCCGTGCCATTTCCTTTCACGGGGCAGCCACGCGCCGTCGACGTGGGATATGTGACGGGCAAGGATATGCTGAGCGGCCGGCCGTTGATGACCGCCGTGGTCGCCGCGCTGACCGATCCTCTGACGGCCGACGAAAAGATTTCCGGAACGCCGCCCGAGGAATCGATTGAGCCGAGACTGCTTCCGCCCGACACCGAAGACAACCTGCGCGTGATGTTCGACGAGAAGGAATGGACCGATTTCAACACCATCATCCTTCCCACCGAAAAGCGCGTCACCGAAATGCTGAAGGGGACGAGCCACAAGCCCGACGAGGTGATCAAGACGATCAATATCACCGGCGGGGCGCGGCCGTTGACCGTCGAGAAAGTCGCCGTCAGCGCCGTGATGGCCGGAGCGTCGCCGGAACATTTTCCGGTGATCCTGGCGCTCGCGACGCAGGCGCCTTTCGGCAACTCGACCAGTTCGATGGCGAACATGGTCATCATCAGCGGACCGATCCGCGACAAGCTGAAGTTCAATTGCGGGACCAACGCGATGGGGCCGTACAACCGGTCGAATGCGGTGGTCGGGCGCGCCTTCACGATCATGTCGAAGACGGCGGGCGATCTGCGCAACAACGTGAATGCCTGGGAAACGCTGGGCAACACGGCGCAGTACAACAATATGTGCTATGGCGAGAATGAGGCGGCGTTGCCTGAGGGTTGGCAGCCGCTACACGTGCAGATGGGCTTCAAGCCGACCGAGAATGTCATCACGGTGGGCACGGGCTGGAGCGCCATCGCGAGCGTGGGAGCAAGCCAGAGCATCTATCCGACCCACTACCTGATGCGGGATTACATTAGCTCGTTCTGCGCGTCAGGCTCAGCCGCTACCGTCGTGATCGACCCAACCGTGGCCGGGCTACTCAAGGACACGCACGGGTTCCAGACGAAGGACCAGTTGAGCGAGTGGTTCTCGCAGAACATACAGAAGACCGCCGGGTCGTATTGGGGCAACGGCGTGATTCAGAGCACGGCTGTTCCGCTGGCGTTGCAGGGCCTCGAGCCTTACGCGAGCTGGAGGAAGCTGCCGGATGACGCGCTGATCAAGCCGTTCACCAACCCGCGGGCGATCCACGTGATCGTGGCGGGCGGCGGAGTGCAGACCATGTGGTTCGTCACAGACTACGGCATACGCCGGGGCGTGTCGATCGACGAATGGATGTAGAATAGAGGTGGGTTGGCGGCGGGCACGGGGCGCAGGCGCGCCCCGTGCTTGCACCGCGAAGGAGCGGATATGAGGGCGCAATTCCTCGGGGTAGCGAGCTTCGTGGTGGGATCGCTGATGCTGATGCCTGCGGGACTTTCCGCGCAGACTGCGGCGAAAGACTCGCAGCAGAAAGCGGACCACGGCGTTTCGGCGTCCGCCAAGGATGAGTTGCCTTTCCCGAAGGCGCCGCGCATCACGGCCGAGGAAGTGGAGCGGCGGATCAAGAATAAGGAAGACGTGGTGATCGTCGACACCGACGATTCGATCAGCTACGAAGCCGAGCACATCAAGGGAGCGGTCAACATCGTCTATGACCCCACCACGGATGCTAGCGCCGAGGACAATACGCTCAGCGCGCTGCCCGGCGACAAGCTCGTCGTGTTCTACTGCAATTGTCCTCACGAAGAGGATAGCGCGCCACTGGTGCTCGAGATGCAGCAGCTGGGCTACGATCTCGCCAAGGTGAAGGCGCTCGAGGGCGGGCTGGTCCGCTGGGAACAGCTGCACTATCCGCTCGTCGGCACGGACGTGAGCGTGGCGCAAGAAAAGAGCAACTGAGTCAGGTTATTTCGCCGCGAATTTTATCTATTGGCCCACCGCCCAGGCTCGGGCATTTTGGAAGTCCAGGTCGCTGTGCCACACCGTATGATCCCGATTGTCTCCGAGCGCGAGAAATGCCTGGCGCGCTGCCGTCTTGTCGCGCTTGATGGCCGCTAGATATGCGAAACGGTTCATCTTGAGGGGCGAGTATCCGTACAGTTGGCCCATCGCGGCGTAACCATCCTTGATTTTGGGCCACGATAGATTTTCTAGGAGCGCGCCCTCATCCGAATTGCAGCCGCACACGATCGTGGTGGCCATCTCAAAATATACGAACTTTCCCTGCTCACCGTCGATCTGATCCGAAGCTTGTTCGGCGAATGCTTCGGCCTCACCGGGCTCTCCGTACCACTTCGGCAGCAGGAAATTCACGTACTGGCGATAGACGTGGAAGTAGGTCGGCTCGAACGCGATCGCCGCATCGAGCACTTCTTTGGCCTGCGATTTATCCCATCCTTGAGAGAGCGCCACGTATTGCATCGCCGTGTACCAGTAAGGATCTTTTCCCTTCAGCTTTGCGGCGTCTACCAAGACAGATGCGGCCATATCAACCCGCTGCTCGTATAGTTTCTCCCCCTCGTCCGAGACTGTGTCTGCGTATCCATGGCCCGGGCGTGAAAACCGAAATTCCAGTAAGCCGTCGCAAGGGCGATTCGGGCCACGGCGGATTCAGGCCGTGCTGCGACCCAGTCTTTCAAAGCTGCGATTTGCCCGTTCCAATCGTCGTCGGTGGCCTGGTCTCCCGTGGGGGGATTGCTGACGCCCTCGTAAAAGTCGAACAGTTTCCATGTGCCGCCCTTGAATCTCGCTCTGTTAAATCTGGCGTCACGCTCCGCCTGATCGAGGTCGTCGTAGTTCTTGCGCACGAGATCCATCGTCATCTGGCTTTCATAGTCGAATTCTTCGTGGTCGTTGGCAATGTCGCTTGGGGTGGGCATTTGCTCTCTTGCCGCTGGCGTGGCGGAAGGAGTGCTGGCTAGACGGGTGCTTTCGGCATAGTTGCGCGCGATTTCGGCCAAGCGCGACGGATCTTCGTTTGCGAGCACCGCTTGGCCACCGCAGGAACTGGCGAGAAATACGGCGCTTAGAGCAAGGCTGAGCGAGACCTTTTGCCAAATCGTCATATAACCATCTCCTGACTAGGCGAATAGGGATGTTTTAAGAAACCGGAGCTAAAAGGGGGAGAGTACGAAAGGACAGCTGGCTTTGCGGATTAAGCACAACGCTCCACGCCCTCAAGCCGCCGAATTCGCTTGAGATTTGTCGCCAAGCGACGCCTTCGAGTCTATTGGGGGCAAGGGGGAGTTCGGTATAGAATGCCGCCCGTCCGATGCTTGATCCTGCCAAGAACGAACTGCTGACCCAGGTGGGCCGCGGCACGCCGATGGGCGAACTGCTGCGCCGCTACTGGATGCCGATTGCCGGCGTGAGCGAATTCGACAACGAGTCGATCAAGCCGGTGCGGCTGATGGGCGAAGACCTCACGCTGTACAAAGACCTCAGCGGAACCTACGGGCTCGTGGGGCGGCACTGCCCGCACCGCTGCGCGGATATGTCGTACGGATTCGTCGAGCAGTGCGGCTTGCGCTGCAACTACCACGGCTGGCTTTTCGATCGAGATGGGCGTTGCATGGAGCAGCCCTATGAAGACGTGGCCCAGCCGGAGGCGCACTTTCGCGACAAGGTGCGCATCCAGGCGTATCCGGTCGAAGTGAAGGCGGGGCTGATTTGGGCGTATCTCGGGCCGGAGCCGGCGCCGCTGGTCCCGACGTGGGAGCCGTTCACCTGGAAAAACGGCTTCGTGCAGATTGTTTTCGCCGACGTGCCATGCAACTGGTTCCAGTGCCAGGAAAATTCCGTCGATCCGCTCCACTTCGAGTGGATGCACATGAACTGGAGCGTGCGGCTGAAGGACAAGATGGGGCCGTACTCGCCGCGGCATCTGAAGCTGGCGTTCGAGGAGTTCGATTACGGCATCGTCTACCGCCGGATTCGCGAGGGCATGAGAGAGGACGACCCGATGTGGAAGGTGGGGCGCGTCTGCCTGTGGCCCAACGCGCTTTTTACCGGCGATCATTTCGAATGGCGCGTCCCGATTGACGATGAAAACACGCTGAGCGTGACGTGGTGCTTCAGCCGCGTGCCGAAAGAGCGCGAGCCGTACGTCCAGGAGCAGATTCCGGCGTGGCGCGGCCCGGTGCGCGAGGCCGAAACGGGGCGGCTGATTTCGAGCCACGTGATGAATCAGGATTTCGTCGCGTGGGTCGGCCAGGGGGCGATCCCCGATCGCACCCAGGAACATCTCGGCACGAGCGATGCCGGCATCATCATGATGCGGCAGCGATTCTTGAAGGACATCGAGGGCATCGCGCGCGGCGAGGATCCCAAGGCCGTGGTGCGCGACGCGGAGATCAATCGCTGCATCGGATTGCCGATTGCCGACCGGAAGAATCTGGTTGAGGGCATGACGCTCGAGCAGATCGCAAAGCATCCGCTCGCCGGCGGGCAGCTGCGCGACTACGTTTTCCAAGCTGGCCAGCCGCCTGATGTGCGCCAGGCTTACGCCGAGGCGATGGGCCTTCCGAAGTGACCGAGATCGCCCTTTTCGATCGGGCCGAGAATCCCTTATGAGCTTAGTTTTTCTGCTCTGGTATGTTCACGCGCCCGATAGCGCCGATGAGGATGAACTATTGATCGGCGTGTACAGCGCTGAAGAAGAAGCAAGAGCCGCAATCGAGCGCCTCAAGAATAAGCCTGGGTTCGTAAACTCGCAGGACGGATTTCAGATTCATCCCTACGAGGTAAATCGCGATCATTGGACGGAAGGCTTCGTCCCGGCGGCAGATTGAAGAACCAGGATGAGCCACGACTCTAAGGAAAAGCCGTACCTACGAATCGCGACCGAAGAGGCGTTTGCGACGCCGGAATTGCTCGAGCGCTGGCGCGCGTTGCTGCGGGAGGGCCACAACCTCGATCCCGGATTCGCCGGCCAGTGGGGATATTTTCTGGGGCCGAGCCCGCGCGCGCAGGGCATCGCTTCGCGTATCGCCGATCTTGGCGAGCAGCGGCTGCGCGACATGGACGCGACCGGCATCGCGCGGCAGGTCCTTTCGCTGACGAATCCGGGCGTGCAGATTTTCGACGGGCACACCGCGACGGCGCTGGCGATTTCCTCGAACGATCAACTGGCCGAGGCGATTCGGAAGCATCCGGACCGCTACTCCGGGCTCGCCGCGATCGCCCCGCAAAATCCGGGCGGCGCGGCGAAGGAACTGGAGCGTGCGGTCCACAAGCTTGGCCTCAAGGGCGCGATCATCAATTCGCATACGCACAGCGAATATCTTGACGATCCGAAGTTCTGGGATATTTTCGCGGCCGCCGAGGCGCTGGACGTGCCGGTCTATCTGCATCCGAGCACGCCATCGCGGCACATGTACGCGCCATTCGCGGAGTGGGGCCTCGAAGGCGCGATCTATGGCTTTGCCGTTGAGACCAGTTTACATTTGCTGCGGATCATCCTGAGCGGCGTCTTCGACCAATTCCCCAAACTGCGCATGGTCGTCGGGCATCTCGGCGAGGGACTTCCCTACTGGTTTTTCCGGCTCGATTTCTTTCATCGCGCCAACGTCGCCTCGGGCCGCTATCCGAACGTGAAGAAGCTGAACAAAAAACCGAGCGATTATTTGAGGGAAAACGTCTGGGTGACGACGAGCGGCATGGCCTGGGAGCCGCCGATTCTCTATTGTCAGAAAGTTCTCGGCGTGGATCGCGTTCTCTACGCGATGGATTATCCGTATCAGTTTGTCCCGGAAGAAGTGCGCGTGACGGACGACCTACCGATCAGCGACGCGGACAAGAAGAAGCTATATCAGACGAACGCGGAGAATGTTTTTGGGCTGCGCGGTTGATTGGCGAGCCCGAGTAAGGCCGCGGCTAAAGCCGCCGTATAGTGAGTCGCTTTTCGAGGGCCTGAAGGCCCACGCTTCCACCCACGGCGCACTGGGTGCGCGCGGGGAGCACGCCCCGGGCGGCAAGCGGCGGAAGCGAAATCCCGCACTCCACAAGAGCCGGCGAGACGCCGGCGCTACGCGCAAGCGAAGCAGGCCGCTACTCCGGGGGCCAGGCGTAGTTTTCTTCGCCAAGGGCGATGGCGAGCATGCCTTCCACCGGCAACACGTCGATGGGGAGGCCGCCGCTCCATAGCGCGACGCTGAGCAGGAGTTCGCGACGGCCGCGTAGATCGAAGAGTTCGCGCTCGAGCGAAATCTCAATGATCCTGCCATAAGCCGCCGCAAGAACCGATTCGGGGTGCAGCAGGCACACGCCGCCCTGCTCGACGATGTAGTCGAAGCGTCCCTGGTCGACACTGAGCGTGATGCGCGTTTCGCGCGAGTCCCACATCGTGAGCCGCAGCTGGAATTCGGACATCTCGGCGATGGCTTCAGCGATCGGATCGACGCGCAGGAAGAATTGCGAGGGCCCGAATCCGTAGTAGAAATCGCCGAGAACGTATTCGCGGCCGTGCATCGCGGAGGTGCGGCGGTCGGTGGCGTAAGATCCGGCGCCGAGCCACTCGAAATAGCTGCTTTCGCGGCCATCGACTTTCACGTCGAGGTAGGCGGAGGGCGGCTCGCGTCGCCCGCGCTCGGGTGCGCGCTTGATCGGATGGGCGAGCGCGTCGGGCACGGCCTCACCGAGGGCGTTGTAAATTTCGGTGAGGTGCTTGCGGTAGAGCGCGTCGAATTCGGCGTCGTTGGCCGAGCCATGCTCGGGGCCATACCACCAGTTCCAGTCGCTGCCTTCGGCGGCGAGAATGGCGTTGTAGGCGCGCTTGCCATGGCCGTCTTCGTTGAATTTCACCGGCGGGACGCGCTTGGAAGACAGGCGTGCGGCGCGAGTGGCGGCGTTTTCGTAGGCTTCGCGCGCGTCGCGCAGCAGTTCCCACGCGCGAACGTCTTCGCCGTGGCCGATCCAGACATCGAAATTGGCGTTGATCCACGACGCAGGGAAAATTCCTTCGAGGCGCGGCTGATTCGGCGCGGCCTCGATCGCTTCGCTGACGGTGAGCGCGTTGATTTCGGGATCGCTCTGGATGCGGCGATAAAATTGGCGGAGAAATTCGCGGCCATTGCCGGGGTAATACTCCCAGGCGTTTTCGCCATCGAGAATCACACTGACGGTGGCGGTGCGGCCGTAGGGCTCTCGGTCGCCGATGGCGCGCAGGCGGCGATGGAAATCGTCGGCGGCGGCTTCCGCACCCATGCGACTGTAAACGAAGCCGACCAGATCCGAGATGTAGTGATCGCGGAAAAACCCGCTCATGCTCTTCCCGTTGCGCTCGAAGCGCCAGGGACTGTACAGCTCGGGGCCGTTTTCGGGATAGCCGGCGGGATCGCGCCAGAAGCCGATGTTGCGCGTGCGGCCGAGGACGCCTTCGTCGGTGGCGAACCATTTGAAGCCGAGATCCATGGCGATTTCGAGCGCCTGATCGGAGACGGAGCCTTCCGAGGGCCATAGGCCGACCGGCGGCTGGCCGAAGGTGCGCTCGTGGAATTGGCGCGCGCGAAGAAGCTGTTCGCGGGCGTCTTGCGGATACCGGAATGGAGGCTGCGGCAGCGGCGTGTGCGGATTCGCCACGCGCGCGATATCGGTGTCGCAGAGCAGCGGCAGAATCGGGTGGTAGTACGGGGTTGTCGAGATCTCGATCTGGCCGCGCGCGGCCGCGAGGCGATATTCGGGCAAGACGGCGGCCAGCAGTTCGTGCTGCTTATCGAGGAGCACCGCCTTGTCTTCTTCGTCGAAATCCCGGCCCTTTTCCGAGATGGCGCGGACGGCGGGATCGTGCGTCAGATATTCTTCGTCCATCCAGGCAAGCTGCGAGAGGACCTGAAGGTCGCGCCAGTCGCGCGCATTCCAGTGGGCGACGCACGCCTCAACGCCCGCCGAGCGCCACAGCGAATGCAATTCGGAGAAACGCGGCCAGCGATAGAGGAAATTGTCGTTGACCTGGAAGGCGCGTTCGAGAGCCTCGCGCTTTTCTTCGGGCGTGAGATGTTCGGCGGGCGCGAATGCGATGTCGAACCAAGGCTCTTTGAACGTGCCGCTGGCGTATTCTTCGATTTGCTCGGCGAGCAGCGGGACAAAATTGAAGGTGGCGTGAACGCTCGGAAATTCCTCGAGGATCTTCACCATGCCCCAGTAGTCCTTGAGCGCGTGGAGGCGCGTCCAGGGCAGCAGGTAGCTGCAGGTGGCCGGGTCGCGGTATTGAGGCTGGTGCATGTGCCAAAGAATGACGAGATTGACGCGACTCACCTGTCGATTTCCTCCCCGGGCCGTTGGTCGTTGCTATCGCGTTTGGAACTTCAGGGGCTGAAGCCCTTCCGATCTTCGCTCTACGTCGTGGCCCTTCACTTCGTTCAGGGTAAACTGGAAGCCACGACCTACAAACACTCTCCGAGCTCCGAGCACAACACGTGCCATTTGCTTCTTCTTCGTTGGGCGCATCTCAATGTTAGAATGACGCCGCGCTCGCTATGCGCCTGATTGATCGATACATCTGCCGCGAAGTAGTGTCCCACGCCCTGCTGGGCCTTGTCGTCTTCACTTTCGTATTTTTTGTGCCGCGGCTCGTGCAACTGATGGACCTTGTGGTGCGCCACTCGGGCAGCCCCGGGGCCATCACACTGTTGTTTTTGTGCACCCTGCCGCCCGCGCTGGCGTTCACGCTGCCGATGGCGGTGCTCGTCGGCGTGCTCATCGGACTCGGCCGGATGTCCGCCGACAGCGAAATCGTGGCGCTGCATGCGGCCGGGGTCGGGCTCCGGCGGCTGCTGCTGCCGATCGGATTCGTGGCGCTGGTCGGAACCTGCATCACGCTGGCCACGACATTCTGGCTAAGCCCGGCTTCCCTGCGGACGCTGCGCAGCCTGGAAACCAAGCTCATGGCGTCGCAAGCGTCGTTTTCGATCCAGCCACGGGTCTTCGACGAGCGATTTCCGCACGTCGTATTATACGTGCAAGACGTGGAAGCCGCTGCAACGCGATGGAAGGGGGTCTTCTTGGCGACGTCGGGAGCGGTCGGCTTCCGGATGGCCAGCAGTTCGCGTGCCGGGTCGAACGAAACCGCGGTCACGACCGCCGAGAACGCCTTCATCATGAACGGAACGTCGGCTGGCCAGATCGAGCTGCATCTCGGCCGCGGCAGCACCCATGAATACGACCCGCGCGATCCGAACCGGTACAACGTGACCACCTTCGGCGAGAACGACATTCCCGTCGACATTTCCGCCGCAACCACCGCTGCGCGAAATACGCCGCTCTCGACGGCCGAGCGTCCCACGACCGCGCTGCTGACTGACAACGGGCCGAACTGGCGCGATGGCCGCATCGAGTTCCAGCGGCGCATCGCTGTCCCCGCCGCATGCCTCATCTTCGCGCTTTTGGGCGTGCCCATCGGCGTGCGTCCTCGCCGTGGAGGCCGCGCCGCGGGCCTGATTCTCGCGCTCATCCTGATTGGCGGGTACTACTTCATCTTCGTGTACGGGATTCATATGGCCGCACTCGGACGCGTGAGTCCTTGGCTGGGCGTCTGGGCTGCCGATATCGTGACGGCCGCCGTCGGGCTGTTTTTCCTGGGCCGCATCGAGAATGTGCGCAAACCAAACCAGATCATTGCCTGGGCCGAATCGCTCTGGTTGCAGCGCCTCCGCAAAAGCGCGGCCGCGAACGGGAATGGAAATGGGCAGCTCGGGCCGGCGTCCGCGGCGGCAGCCGGCGCGGTTGAGGCAACACCCATTTCGAACGGGCCGATCGCGCTCGCGTCCGCGAGCGTGGCGGCACGCATCGAGAGACAGACCCGTGCGAGCAGCACGATGGCGTTTCCGATGCTCGTCGATTTTTATCTCTTCGAGCAGTTTTCGTACTACCTGGTGGTGCTGTTGCTTGGGTTCGTGCTGATCTTTGACGCGTTTACGCTCTTCGATCTGCTAGGAGACATCACGCGCAATCATATCGCGGTGCTTACGGTGCTGAATTATTTTCGCTACCTCGTGCCGCTGATGGTCTACGAGCTTGCGCCGCTCGCGACGCTGGTGGCGACGCTCGTGACACTTGCGATCCTGGCGAAGAACAACGAGGTGACTGCGCTCAAGGCGAGCGGCATCAGCATGTACCGGCTCGTGTTGCCTCTGCTGCTCTGCTCGTGCCTGGTGGCGGGCGGAATGTTTTTGCTCGACGACACGTTCCTGCCCTACGCCAATCAGCGGCAGGACGCGCTGCGCGACCAGATCAAAGGCAAGCCCGCACAGACGTATCTCGAGCCCGCGCGGCAATGGATCTTCGGCGAGCACTCGAAGATCTACAATTACGAGCTCTTCGATCCCGACCGGCAGCTTTTCGGAGGTTTGAACGTCTTCGAGCTCGATCCCGGGACATTTCAGATTCGCCGCCGCATCTACGCGACGCGCGCCACTTGGGAACCGAGCGAAAGCGCGTGGGTGCTGACTGGCGGATGGGTGCGCGACTTCGACGCCGATGGTCACGTGCTGCGCTACGAGCCTTTCACCGCGACGTCGCTGCCCGAATTGACCGAACCGCCCGGCTATTTCCGCCGCGAGGTGCGCCAGTATTACCAGATGAATTGGCGGCAGCTCGGCGAATACATCGCGAGCCTGCGGCAGGCGGGATTCGATACCGCGCGGCTGTCGGTGCAGTGGCAGAAGAAATTCGCGTTCCCGTTGATTGCGGCGATTATCGTGTTTCTCAGCGCGCCATTCGCGTTCTTGACGGGAACGCGCGGGGCGATCGGCGGACTGGCGGTCGCTGTCGGGATCGGCGTGGTGTATTGGGCGACCTCGGCGTTGTTTGAGGCGATGGGATCGGTCGGGCAACTGCCGCCGCTGCTAGCCGGTTGGGCGCCCGATGCGATTTTCGGTTTCCTCGGTGTTTATTTCTTTCTGAAGATGCCCACCTGAGACGTGCCCCATCACATGGCAGCATCCGTACGCTACTTCCTCTTCTTTTTCTTTTCCTCGATTACGGCTTTGGCCGCCGCGAGGCGCGAAATCGGCACGCGGAAGGGCGACGCGCTCACGTAGTTCATGCCGACCTGGTGGCAGAATTTCACGCTTTCGCCGTCGCCACCGTGCTCGCCGCAAATTCCGATCTTGAGCTTGGGGCGCGTTTCGCGTCCTTTGGTGATGGCCCACCTGATCAGCAGGCCGACGCCCTCGATGTCGAGCGTCTGGAACGGATCGTCCTTGAAGATCGCCGCCTTGCTTTGATCGACGTATTCCGGAAGGAAGCGGCCGGCGTCGTCGCGCGAGAGGCCCATCGTGGTTTGCGTGAGATCGTTTGTGCCGAAGGAGAAAAACTCGGCAACCTCGGCGATCTGGTCCGCGAGCAACGCGGCGCGCGGCAACTCGATCATGGTGCCCACAAGATATTCAAGTTTCACTTTAGACTGCGAAATGATCTCTTCGGCCACGCGGCGCGTGGCGACCTCAAGAATTTTCAACTCCCTTTTGTCGAGCACGAGCGGATGCATGATTTCAGGTAACACTTGAATGCCGCGTTTCTTGCAATCGATCGCGGCTTCGATGATCGC
>JBAPOM010000095.1:0-4803 GCA_049279635.1 Candidatus Acidiferrales bacterium | reverse complement strand
AGGTCACCCTGGTGATCCACCCGATGCGCGATGGGACCGTCAAGGGCGGGCAGTACCTCTCAGGAACGGGACCTGACGGACCCCTGATGGGCTCGCCACTGCCGCAAGGGGAAGGCAAATGATTTTCCGGAGACTCGCACAAGCCGCCGCGATCTTGCTGGCGTGCGTGGCGACCATGGGCGCGTCCTCGGGACCGCCCGACTGGAGCGGCCAGTGGGAAAACGTCGGTGCGACGCCGGATGCGACGGGCGGATTCAATCAGTCGCTCGAGCAAGTTCTGAAACAAATGGAGTGGTCGCCGCCGCTTAACCCCGCCACCAAGGCGAAAGTCGACGCCATGCAGGCGAGGGAACGCAAGAGGCTTGAGGCTGTCGCACGCGGAGAAGATCCGGGCGGGGCTTTCACGGCCTGCACGTTCGGATACCCGGGCCTGATGCTCGACACACCGTTGATGTTCGAGGTTCTGGTGACGCCGAAAGAAACGGCGCTGATTTTTTCGAGCCGCGAGATTCGTCACATCTACACGGACGGGCGGCCGCACACGCCCAAGGATGACCTGTGGGCAACGCCTTGGGGCGATTCAATCGGCCATTGGGAGGGACAAACGCTCGTGATGGATACGATTGCGGTCAAAGATCCATATGGCCCTCAAGACTCGGGTAGCGCCGTGTCGGCGTTTGGGGACGTAGAGGGATTCCTGACGATCGGCATTTTGACGCAGCAAGCGCATTTCATCGAGAGAATGCGGATGATCGACCCGGGGCATTTGGAAGATCAGATGACCATCATCGATCCGGCCAATCTCACGGCGCCGTGGCACATGAAGCGCACCTACGAACGAGTGGCGCACATCCATCGCATGGTCTACGAGGACTGCGAGGGCGAAGACCGCAATCCCGTCGTCAACGGCAAATTCACGCTGGCGCCACCGCCGCCAGATACGCCGCCGTCAGTGCCAGCTCCGAGCAGCGCTCCGCCCGGCCCTCCTAAATAGCTTTCCATCGCGCCAACTGGCGAAGAGTGCGAGTGTGGCGGCAGAGGTCTTGACGGGCTGATGCGGCCCGGTTTAGATTGGCCCCAGCGCTTGGCAGTTTCGTCCCTCCGTTCGGCCCTGAAGCGTTCGCTTGAAAGCGAAACATTCGGCCGCGATACGAAGGGGAATGCTTTTTCCACCTGCATAAGGCTCCGAGAACCGTCGAATCGGGCTGTTGGCGAAAGCCCGTACTTTCAAAGGGAGGATTCTTATGAGCGCTGGTCCTGCACTGGATATGGATAAATTGAACGCTTTTATCGGGCAGTTCGTCGGCGATCTGGGCGCCGCCGTTCACGCCGGGATGGTTGTCATTGGCGAGAAACTGGGCTTGTACAAGGCGCTTGCCGCCGGTCCTTTGAGTTCGGCCGAACTTGCCGCCAAGACGAAAACCGACGAACGCTATGTTCGCGAATGGCTGTCGTCGCAAGCGGCGGGAGGCTACATCACCTACGATGAGAAGGCGAACAAGTTCAGCCTGAGCCAAGAGCAGGCTTTCACGCTCGCCAACGAAGACAGTCCGGCTTACCTGCCGGGCGCTTTCGAGCTCGCTCTGGGGTCGCTGGCAGCCGTCCCGCGGATTGCCGATTCCTTCCGCAACGGCGCGGGAATGGGCTGGCACGAACACGATGACGGCGTTTTCCACGGCTGCGAGAAATTCTTCCGTCCCGGCTATGCCGCGAATCTCATGAGTTCGTGGATCCCGGCCCTTCAGGATGTGAGTAAGAAACTGGAAGCGGGAGCTCGCGTGGCCGACGTAGGTTGCGGCAAGGGTTCTTCCACGATACTGATGGCCAAGGCGTTCCCCAAGTCGAAATTCTTTGGGTTCGACTACCACGACAAGTCGATCGAATTTGCCACGGAATCAGCGAAACGGCAGGGAGTCGGCGACCGCGTCACGTTCGCCGTATCCAAGGCCAAGGAGTTCCCTGGAAAGGGCTATGACTTCGTAGCTGTTTTCGATTGTTTGCACGACATGGGTGATCCGGTCGGGGCCGCCAAGCACGTCCGCGAATCGCTCGACAAAGATGGCACCTGGATGATCGTCGAGCCCTTCGCCAAAAACGATCTGAAGGACAATCTGAATCCCGTCGGCCGCGTCTACTATTCCTTTTCAACTCTCTTGTGCACGCCTTGCTCGCGATCCCAGGAAGTCGGCCTATGCCTGGGCGCGCAAGCGGGAGAGTCGCGTATCCAAGATGTGGTGAGTTCGGCTGGATTCACTCGCTTCCGGCGCGCTGCGGAGACGCCCTTCAACATCGTGTACGAAGCTCGGCCGTAGAAAAAGTCGGCTGCTTGGCGGCAGCAGCTAGCTCGCAGGAGGGCGAGCTCTTAATTGCGCGAGAGATACTGATCGAAAAAGCGGAAAAACAACTCAATTACGACCAGCCACGCGACGCCTGCAAGCACCGCCGCAAGAGATGCGAGCAATCGGAAGCTGCCTTCCAGACTCCTCGTGAGAAATCGCATTTGCGGAAGGGCAAGAATCGCAAGAACGATCAGCAGCCAACCCAAGGTCCTTCCAATCATCTTGAGAACGCCGATTACTGGTCGCTTCAATACAAATACCATATCCGCCTGCCTGCCAATTACCAGTCGTCTTATTCCAATGTCATCTCAATCGCAGTGATCGAGATCACACAGCAGTACTACTGATCTCGCGATCAAAACTGCCAACGAGCTCATTACATATGGCACACACGATCGGAGTGAACCGTCCTCCAACGCAGGGGTGTTGGGGATAAGCTGAAGGCTGGGGTCGGGCAGGTGTGGACCTGGGCGAATAACACGACTGGCGCGCGGGCGCGCTTGATGGCGCGGGAACTCGGCTGGCTATTCTTCGCCGGATCAGCTGGCGCACTCGCGCTGGCCGCAGGGATGCGGCATTCCCACTTCGTGCTCGATCTGTGGATGTATGCTGAAATCGAAATAACCACCGGGTTCCTCGCACTCACGTTCGCGGTGATCGCGTTGGCAAGATTCCGCGGCACGGGAGATCGGCTGTCGCTTCTTCTGTCCTTGGGATTCGTGATTGTAGGCGTCACGCTGATCAGCTCGAGCTTGTTCATTTTTCGGTATCGGCAACCCGATTCCGATGAGAGGCTGCGCGACCCGACCACGTGGGTCGTTGGCTGCACGATCGTGGCCTTGCTGATGGTCACCGCGCTGTACGTCGAGCGCCGCCTGCCGATGTCCCGCCGGCCGGCACGGGAGATCGCGATCGCCTTGTGTGGCCTCGGGCTGCTGGCGACGGCGCTCAGCAAAACGCACGGATGGCTTCCCGCAGGTTTCGTGGTGGATCCCGGCGGAATATTTCCGAGGCCCGGGAACCTGTTCCCTGCGTTGCTCTTTCTGATCGCGACGATCGGCTATCACCGGCGCCTGGACTACGCGCATTCCGCATTCGATCATTCGTTGTACGTGACCACAGGCTTGAGCGTGGCCTGCTGTCTCGCGGCGAGCCAGTCGGAACGCCGGTTCGACGGTCCGTTTGCGCTTGCAGTCGGGCTGCAGTTCACAAGCTACTTCGTGCTACTGGGGGGCGCCCTGCTTGATAATGTGAGACTGTTCGAGCACGTCCGCCATCTGGCCGCAAGCGATCCCCTGACGGGACTTGCGAATTACGGGCGGCTGGTCGACGCCCTCGGCGCGGAAATCGAGCGCACCAAGCGCACTACAAGGCCGTTTTCATTGGCGCTTTTCGACGTCGACGGGCTGAAGCGCATCAACGACACGTACGGGCACGCGGTCGGCAGCCGGGCGATTTGCCGCGTTGCTGAAGCTCTGCGATTGAATTGCCGCGCAGTCGATACGGCCGGGCGTTACGGAGGGGATGAGTTCGCCGTGATTCTGCCGGAAACCGGAAAGGAAGCGGCCCGCGATGTGACGCGCCGCATCTGCGAAGGTATCGCGAGTCAGGACGAATTGCCGTGCATCTCGGCAAGCGTCGGCGTAGCCGTCTATCCGGAAGACGGAGACTCGCTGCTGGCCCTGCTGGCCAGCGCGGACCACGCACTCTATGAGCAAAAAGGGCGCACGCTCCGCCGCTTGACTATAGTCGGCTAATGAGCCTTCAGCACTCCGCAAATATTTGTGAGACAGCTTCTAGTGGCGAGGCTCGCTCGACGGCGGGACGATGCCCTTGAGCCGCAGATAGACAGCCATGGAGCCGTAGCATTCGTTGTCGTGCTCGACGTTGCCAGCGAGCGCGGCGAGGCGCGGCGTCGGTCCGCGATAACTCTGTATCGGCTCGCTGGCGTTCGCGTCGGTGAGCGCGGCGTACGCGGCGTCACACAGGTCGAAGGACTTTTTCAGCGAAGCGACAAGAGCGGCCTTCGTCGTTCCAGGTCCGTTTTCTAGAATCGCCGGCGGAAGACCTTCGGCGCGCGCACAGCCGTTGTTCTGTGCCTCGATAACGTGCGCGACCCATCCGCCGAAGCTGCGTTCTTCAGGAGTGGGCTTGAAATCGTAACCGTCGTCCGGCATTTTGTCGGCGGCCTTCAGCAGATTGTTCTTCACGGCGTTGTATTGCTGCCGAATCGCATCGGGAACGCTCGGCGTCGGCGCCTGCGCTAGCAGCGGTGCGGCGAGCAGTCCCGCGAAGCCGATCATGACGAGAGCGTAGCGTTTCATCGTGATTTCTCCTTCGGCCGGGCTGAGTCGGGCCGGGCGGATTATAGCTCGGGTGATCGACGCGAGGAAGCCGAGATCGTTTCACCGCAGGACGCAGAGGGCAGAGAAAGAAAGAAGGACGGAGATGGGCAGCAGGGAAG
>JBAPOM010000094.1:0-10140 GCA_049279635.1 Candidatus Acidiferrales bacterium | reverse complement strand
ATCGTGCAGAGTCCGCGT
The DNA here is from genome assembly GCA_049279635.1 of Candidatus Acidiferrales bacterium. GTDB lineage: Bacteria > Acidobacteriota > Terriglobia > Acidiferrales > UBA7541 > Palsa-295. The sequence goes on along the minus strand of JBAPOM010000094.1, from coordinate 10,122 downwards.
GCTCTTTGGGATCCGACGTTCACCGACTCGACCAACAGCAATCCGTGGATCTACGAGGAACTTGGCAACACGCCCATCAATATCCTGGGCCGCCTGCAGACCAAGATCGCCACCGAATTCCCCGGCATGAAGATTTCCATCTCGGAATACGAGAGCGGAGGTTGGAATCACATCGCGGGAACGATCGCGCAGGCGGACAATCTCGGAATCTTCGGCAGCCAGGGAGTGTTCGCAGCGAATTTCTGGCCGCCCAACGGCACCTACTCCTATGCGCTGGCGGGATTCCGCGCGTTCCGAGATTTCGACGGGGCCGGCGCGAACTTCGGCGACACTTCGCTGCAAGCGACATCCAGCAACGTGGCAAACGTGATCGTCTACGCGAGCTCGGATAGCACCACGCCGGGCAGATACGTGTTCGTCGCGATCAATCGCTCGACGAACGCGCAAGTGACCGCGATCAGCGGCCAATCGCTCTCCGGCACCGCGTACCTCTATCAGATGACGGCGGCCTCGGCGCAGGGACAGAGCCCCGTCGAGCCTGTCTCGATTGGAACGATGGCCGTGAGCGGCTCGTCTTTCACGATAACGCTCCCCGCCTTGAGCGTAACGACCATCGAAGTGAACTAGCGCCGGCTGGGGGACTCGTGTGGAGCGCTATCCCGGGATAAGCACCCAAACGCGGGTTTTTCACACCATTTGGCGACCGCTAAGCCTTCCGAGGAGAGCATCATTGATGCTGCACTTGCAGCAGAAAATAAGGCGCAGGCTCAGGCGCCGATGCGCCGCGCTAATCTGGGAGGTTGTCTTTCCAGCCGAGGATGGCGGCGGCTGTGTCGTTTGTGGCGCCGATGCGGTCGCGGGCGATGGCCCAGCGCTCGCGGATGAGGCGCGAGAGGGGCGCGTCGAGCTTGACGGCTTCGCCGAGATCGGCGGCGATGCGAACATCTTTGGCCATCAGGCCGATGGCAAAGCCCGTGGCAAACTTACCGGAGAGCACGTGCTCCTTCACCATGAATTCCGTGGTGAAATTGCGTCCGGTCGACGCATTCAGAATATCGACCATGGCTTCCTGATTCAGGCCGAAGCGCTCGCCGATCAGTAGCGCCTCGGCGACCGCGGTGTATCCGGCCGCGGCGATGTAATTATTGAGCGCTTTCATCGCGTGGCCGGTGCCGAGCGGGCCGGTTTCGAAGAGGCGGTCGCCCATCGATCGCAGGAGCGGCTTGGCGCGCTCGATCGCGGCTTTGTCGCTGCCGCCAATCATGATCGCGAGCGTCCCGGTTTTCGCGCGAGGCACCGCGCCGGAGACGGGCGCATCCAGCAGCACCGCGCCGTCGCGCTCGAGAGCCTTGCCGAGCTCGCGCGTGCCGACGGGCTCGGACGAGCTCATGTCGATGATGAGCGCGCCGGGGCGCAGATTCTTGGCGAAGGCGCCGTCTTCCTGTTCGATCAGCGCGCGGCGGACGATCTGGCCAGTCGGCAGCATGGTGATGGTCGCTTCGCACTGCGCGATTTCGGCGAGGCTCGATGCGACGCGCGCCTTGTGCTCGCGCGAAAAGCGGGTGCTACGTTCGGCGTCGAGATCGAAGACTGCGAGGTCGTGGCCCGCCTTCGCGATATTGGCGGCCATGGGCCAGCCCATGTTTCCAATGCCAATGAATCCGACGCGCATTGTATTACCTCCGAAGGGGCGTTCAGCGTCCGAGGGATTCTACAAGGTATCGGCGTGGTTGACACGCCGGGAGGGATTCTTCGACTGCGCAGCCCGACTCGTAAATCGCAAAGGCGCGATTTACGAGCGGAAAATCGTCGGGCCGCTCCGCTCAGAATGACGGTAGGTAGAACAGGCTACTCGAGGCCCATTTCCTTCAGGACTTCGGCGGCGTGGTTGAAGCTGTCGACGCCGGCGGGGACGCCGCAATAGATCATGCTGTGCAGCAGGACTTCGCGGATTTCGTCCTTGGTGGCGCCGTTGGTGATGGCGGCGCGCACGTGGACGCGCAGCTGGACCGGCTTGCCGAGCGCGACGAGCGTCGCGATGGTCAGCAGGCTGCGGGTGCGGCGGTCGAGAGGCGGGCGCGTCCAGATTTCGCCGAAGCAGTAACGCGTGACGATCTCCTGCAAAGGCCGCGTGAAATCGGTGGCCGAATTGATGGCCTGATCTGCGAGTGCTGGGCCGAGCATCTCGCGGCGAATCTGCATGCCCGCTGCGAATGTGTCGGCGGCGGGTGCGTGCGAGCCGTTGTGCGAGGGCGAATCATCGAAGTGCAGAATCGTCACGCCGCCGGTGGCATAGTTTGCGACGTCCGCCGCGACCTTCTGCCCGATCTCGGACTGCGAGGCCGCACCCATCGCGGCTTCGTTTGCGAATTCGCCTTCCCAGATGCAGAAATACGGCGAAGGCCCCGTCACGCCCTCGATCGCGAACGAATGGCGGCTCGAAAGCAGCCCGGGCATCTGCGCCGCAAGCGGCAGGTGCTTTTCAACGTAGTACTTTTTGAAATGAGCGGGATCTTTCGGGGGAGGATACAGAGCGATGATTCGATGCATGGTGTCGCTCCCTATGATTATCAGAAAACGGTGAAACGAGATGCTTTGCGGAACTCAAATGGCCGCACGCCTGATTTCTGCTTTCGCAGATGCGCAATCAGGCGGCGAAGAGCTTGCCCAAGCCTGGCGGGACGACCGGGAGGCGTTCAGGCGCCGGCAGCTCGAGAGAGATCGCCGGTCGAACCCGCACCGGACTTGCGCCGGGCCGACCAGAATCGCGGCCGCGGAGTGCCCTCGAAATCCACGATGTCGTTCACGCGATACGGCAATTCCTTATCGCATGCGCGGCAACGAAGCGTGAACGCGCAGCCCTGCGGGTTTTCGCGGCATGACGGATCGTTTTCGATCTCGGACGCCTTGCTGATGACGATTGCGGGCACCGGGATCGCCTGGCGACAGCTCCTGCAAACGACTCCGGCGTAACTTTGCTTTTCCAGCTGTTGGTTCATGTCGAAATCCTCGGTTCAAGTTTTGGCCGCTTGGGAAGGGAGGGCCATCCTACACGAACTTGCTTGTCAAAATCCAGCGCGGCAATCGAAACTTATCCACAGGCACCAGAAGCCCTATTATAGCCGTTCTTGGCGCGACATTTTTGGCTTTCTCGTGTTAAATCAAGCGGTTAGAGAGGGGCTACCTGTCCGTAAGGTCAGGATAACGCTTGGGTTACGCGGCCTCGCTTTTCGCGTGGCCAGGCGTGCAGGGCTGATGTTTAATAAAATTGAAGATGGGGAGGAAACGATGAGAACACTTTCGAGGTCGCGCAATCTTCTGCTCTTGTTGGCGCTGTGCGCCATACCGTGCATCATGCCTGCGGCATCTTCCGCTCAAATCGGTGTTGGCATTTCGATTCACGTCGGGCCGCCGGCACTGCCGGTCTATACGCAGCCGCCCTGCCCGCAGGAAGGCTTCCTCTGGACACCGGGCTATTGGGCCTACGGACCTAACGGCTACTACTGGGTTCCCGGAGTGTGGGTGGCTCCGCCGCGCGCCGGACTGCTGTGGACGCCCGGCTATTGGGGCTTCGCCGGCGGTCTCTACGGATGGCATGCGGGTTATTGGGGTGAGCACGTCGGATTCTACGGAGGGATTAACTACGGGTGGGGCTACGGCGGCGTCGGCTTTGTGGGTGGGCGCTGGGAAGGCGGGCATTTCCTGTACAACACGGCCGTGGTTCGCGTGAATACGATGGCAATCCGGAACGTGTATGTGGACCGCACGGTGGTCAACAACGTTAACGTCAACGTTCACACGAGCTTCAACGGCGAGGGCGGAGTGACGGCGCGGCCGAGTGCGGACGAACAGCGGTGGTCGAACGAACAGCACGTCGAGCGGACGCAAAACCAGATTGCGAACCAGGAGCGCTTCCAGAACGATCGCAGTGCGTGGGCGTCCGAGAACCACGGCCAACCACAGACGGTGGCGATGAACCGGGTGAACGGGCGGCAGTTCAATCAACAGGGACGAATCGCGCAGGGCGTGCACTCTGGCGAGCTGACTCCTGGTGAGACACAGCACCTCGAAAACCGCGAGGCCAACATCCACAATGAGGTTCACAACGACCGCGAAGCGAACGGCGGCAAGCTGACGCAGCAGGAGCGGCAGCAGGTGAATCATCAGCAGAACAAGGCCAGCAAGGCGATCTATCGCGACAAGCACAACGACAAGACCGACGCTCATCCGCACGGCGACAAGTAGGCGCAAGCCGCAGTCGACCTGACTAATACCCTGAGCCACCCCCGGCGATCCGCTGGGGGTGGAAACAGGCCCTTCCCGCAAAGCTTCCACGCTTCGACGGTCGATTCTTCAATAGCTACAAAACCCGTAAATTCCCGGTGAAAAACGGGCGCGGATCGTGCATAGTATGTGCGTCCGCCAGGACGCCGCAGCCAGCCAGAAACCCCGCAAACATTTGAAGTGTCTGCGCGTGCGCCTTTGTGTGCCCATGCGAGAGAACTCAAGAGAGAGGACCATGGAAACAGGCAATCTTGGGAGGATTGGCCCATTCGAGGTTTTCTACCCGATGCAACAGGTGGCGGCTCAGCCCGCCTGGCGGAGCGGCGACGGGGAAATTCCGGGACGGCTGTTTGTGGTGGAGGGGATCGACGGATCGGGCAAGTCGACGCAATTGAGCCTGCTGCACAAGTGGCTCGAATCGAAAGGATACGGCGTCGTCTTCAGCCAGTGGAATTCGTCGCCGCTGGTGAAAGATACGACGAAGCTGGGCAAAAAGAAAAAGATGCTGACGCCGGCTACGTTTTCGCTGATCCACGCGACGGATTTCGCCGACCGCACCGAGCGCAGCATCCTGCCGCTGCTGAAGGCGGGCGCGGTTGTGCTGTGCGACCGGTATATCTACACGGCGTTCGCGCGCGACGTGGCCCGCGGGATGGATCGCGAGTGGGTGCGCGACCTCTACGGATTCGCGGTGAAGCCGGCCGTGGCATTTTATTTCCGCGTGCCGCTCGAGACGGCGATCGGCAGGCTGGTCGGCGCGCGCGACGGATTCAAGTTCTACGAAGCCGGGCTCGACATCGGCCTAAGCGACGATCCGACCGAAAGCTTCCGGCTATTCCAAGGCCGCATCATCGAAGAATACGAAAAGATGATTCCGGAATTCGGGCTGACGGTGATCGACGCGACGCTGCCCGTCGAAATCCAACAGGCGCAGGTGCGCCACATCGCGAGAACCCGTCTCGAGAAAGCCGAAAATCTGAGGGTGAGGCCATGAGAAAGACTTACGGAAAGCTCTTGCCGGGCATGAAGCTCGACGATCTGGCGGGCAAGCTGATCGTGATCGAAGGGACGGACGGCGCCGGGCGCACGACGCAGATCAACCTGCTGAAGCCGTGGCTCGAGGAGATGGGCCACGCGGTGCTCGATACGGGCATGACGCGCTCGCCGCTGGCGGGTGACGGGATCCGCCGCGCGAAGGAAGGAAACAATCTCGGACGCGTGACGCAGACGCTATTTTACGCGACCGATTTTATCGACCGGCTCGAGAACGAGATCGTCCCGGCGCTGCGGGCGGGATTTATAGTGCTCACCGACCGGTACGTTTATTCGCTGATGGCGCGCGCGATCGTGCGCGGCATGGACGGCGCGTGGATTCGCAGCATTTTCAGCGCGGCGCTGGTGCCGGATGCTGTCTTTTATTTGCGGCTCAGCGTGGAGGAGCTGATCCCGCGGGTCGTCTTTTCGCGCGGATTCGACTACTGGGAATCCGGCATGGATGTGTTTCCCGGTCAGGACATGTACGAGAGCTTTTGCGCGTATCAGGCGGCGCTGCTTGCGGAATTCGAGCGACTGGGCACGGAATACAATTTCCAAATCATCGACGCTTCGGCCGAGCCGCGAGTGGTTTTCGCGCAACTGAAAGCTAAAGTTATGAGCATCCGCGAAAGCGATTCGCGCGCCGCCTATCTCGCGAAATCGCAGGAGCGCACGGCGATCGTGCCGGCGATGCCTGCGGCGGCCGCCCTGGCGCCAGTGCCCCACGAACTCGAGCGGGTTGCGCCAGTTGTAAGCAGCGTGAACCGCGAGATCGATCTGCTGTTCCAAAGCATGGTCGCGTATTACTCGGAGCGGCCGCACGCTCACGCCAACGGCCATGCAAACGGGAATGGCAACGGCCATAGCGCGCACCATACGAAATAGGCGCGGAGGTTTCGGCCCCTGGCGCAATTGACACCTCTCCGAGACTCCAGCTAGAGTACAGCCTCGAACATTTCCGACCAGAAACCAGGGGAGCATCCATTCGAATGACCGGGACGACTGTCTCGCACTACTTGATTTTCGAAAAAATCGGCGGAGGCGGGATGGGGGTCGTCTACAAGGCCCGCGACAATCGGCTCGGCCGCAACGTCGCCCTGAAGTTTCTGCCCGAGGGGTTCGCCGTGGACGCGGAGGCTATCGAGCGGTTCCGGCGCGAGGCGCGCGCCGCCAGCGCGCTCAACCACCCGAATATTTGCACGATTTACGACATCGACGAGCACGAAGGCCGTCCATTCATGGCCATGGAACTTCTCGAGGGCCAGACGCTGAAGCATCGCATCGACTCGAAGCCGATGGCGGTGGCCGAGATCCTCGAAGTGGGCATTCAGATTGCCGAGGGCCTGGAGGCGGCGCATTCGAAGGGCATCGTCCACCGCGATGTGAAACCGGCGAATATTTTTCTGGTGAATCGGGGCGTCGCGAAGATACTCGACTTCGGCCTGGCGAAACTGGCCGCGCACCGGCTGCTCACCACAGAGCGAGTCGGCGCGTCGATGAGCAAAATGGCGACGATGACGGGGGATGAGTTCGTAACCAGCCCGGGCAGCTCGGTCGGCACCGTGGTGTATATGTCGCCGGAACAAGCGCGAGGGGAAGAATTGGATGCGCGCTCCGATATTTTTTCGCTCGGCGTGGTGCTCTACGAAATGTCCACGGGAGTAGTTCCCTTCGGGGGCACAAGCGCCGCGCTGATTTTCGACGGCATCCTTCATGGGACCCCTGCTCCGGCGAGCAAGGTGAATTCGCGTCTGCCGATCGCCGTGGAGAACATTCTTGGCAAAGCGCTGGAGAAGGACGTTGATTTCCGCATCCAGACGGCGGGCGAGCTCCGCGCGGACCTCAAGCGGCTGCGGCGAGATCTGGAAACGGCACGGCGCGCAACTGCCGAAAAGCCAGCCGCGACGGGCGAACACTCTTCAGGCTCGACTCCGGCGCGGAAATCCGTTGCTGTCCTCTATTTCGAGAATCAAGGCGGCAGCAAGGAAGACGAATACTTTCGCGACGGGATGACGGAAGACATCATCACGGAGCTCTCCAAAATGACGCAGCTTCAGATTTTCCCGCGCTCGGAGATGCTGGCGTTTCGCGACAAACCGTCGACCGCGCCGCAGGTGGGACAGCAGCTTGGAGCGGCGTACGTGCTCGAGGGGACCATCCGGCGAGCCGCCAATCGCCTGCGCATCACGGCGCAACTTGTGGAGAGCGCGACGCGGCATTCGGTGTGGGCCGAACGCTACGATCGGCAGCTCGAGGACGTCTTCGCCATCCAGGACGAAATCGCCAGGAGCATCGCGCAGGCTCTGCGCATCACCCTGACACCGCAGGAAGACAAAACGATTGGAGTAAAACCGACCGAAAACACCGAGGCGTACGATTTCTATCTTCGGGGAAGAAGCTACGCCCGGCGGCACGATATGGACTACGCCCTGCAGATGTTCGAGCACGCGATTCAGCTCGATCCCAACTTCGCGCTGGCCCATGCGGGAATCGCCCACCTCTGCGGCCTGATCTACGAGATTCGCGAGCAGAGCGCCAAGTGGATCGAGCGAGGGATCGCCTCCTGCGACCGCGCGCTGGCGCTTGCGCCCGATTTGCCGGAGGTGATGGTGGCGCGGGCGCGTTTGTTCTACGCGCAAAAGAAATATGACGAGTGCGCGATGATGGCGCGGCGGGCGATCGAGCGCAAGCCCGACTGCGATGGATCGTGGAACATCCTTGGCCGGGCCCTGATGACCAGCAATCGCTACAAGGAAGCGGCGGATCTGGTGGAGAAGGCGCTCGAGGCCAACGGCGACGACTACAACGTGTACGTCCCCTACATGCTCTGCATGGAGAGGATCGGACTGAAGAAAGAGGCGGAGGTGCTGCGCGGACGCATGACCGCGGCCCTGCGGCAACAGCTGGAACTGGTTCCGGAGGACGTGCGCGCCAGGATTTTGCTGGCAACCAATCTGGGTTCAATTGGAGAGGCGGACGAAAGCATCCGGCACCTCCAGACAGCGGTCGCGCTTCGCCCGAAGGACGGCAACACGCTGTATAACGCCGCCTGCACCTATGGAGTTCTTGGCAAAAAGGAGCAAGCGCTGGAAACGCTGAAGAAAGCGATCGCTGCGGGCTACGGCAATTTGAACTGGGCGGCTCGCGATACCGATCTCGATTGCCTCCACGAAGATCCGGAATTTTGCAGGCTGGTCGGGCTTGACCAGGCGGCTGCTTCCTCGTCGTAATCCTTGCCCGTTGCAAAGCCAAGAGCAGATCCCTCGCTACGTACCGCGCCCGCGAAAAACGCGGGAAACACAAAAGCGCGCGGTACTCCGCTCGGGATGGCAGGTGAAGTGTGCGGGTTGCCGCGTGCGGAGGCCCGTGCGATGCACCTATTTTCGGCGGTGCAAATTGTCTGCCTTCGAGGAGAAGGCTTGGTCGTCATCCGCGTGAGCCAATAGGAATTTCTGTAGCTCCGGCGTCGAGGCCGTGAGGACCGGAACTCCGTCCACATTTTCATGTTCGATGGAGATCGTTCCGGCTTCGATTCCCTTCTTGACCCAGTCGTCGTCCAGCAGCTTCATTTGCAGGACGTCTCCTTGGATCGAGATTCGTCCCACAAGGTGGCCTGGAACCACGATGCCTATATCCACGTCCTCGCCACGCACTTTCGCGCTCTTCTGGACAGCGTCAATGAAAAGCTTGCCGTCGAGCCCCATGAGGTGCGCGTCGAAGACGAGGTCGAGGTGCTGCGTTTCCGAGAAGTTCACGAAGGTGACCTTGTAGGAGTTCGGCCCGCCCTTTTCAAAGATGAAGGCGGCCTGAGTATCCTTCTCTGTTGGGTCGAACCAAGAACCGAGGAGGGCCGGTTCGAATACGACGTCCTTATCCGTGTACCAGGGATGCAACGAAAGGACAGGTCCGCAGGAAACCAAACAAACGACAGCGAGAATCGCAAAAAGTGTGCTCAGGGAGCGCTTGCGGGCGCCGGGACGTGCCATGCCGCGAATGGTATCACTGCTTTCTTCTTCTGCGAACTGTCGCCGGCAAGTCGAACAGGAGAGGGCACCGGTTGCCGGGTGCGGGGGCCGGTGCGATAATGAGGCGCGATTCGCGCGGACTGCGAAGCAGCCGCGAGCGGAAGCGAGGATTTTATGGCACTGAGGGATGAGTGGATCGAGAAGCGGGCCACTGCGATATCGATAGACCCCTCGTCGGGGCTCGGGGCAAACGGCGGCGCGAGGAATTTCTCGCAGATGCATTACGCGCGGCAGGGCGTGATTACCGAGGAGATGCAATACGTCGCGCTGCGCGAGAAGCTTTCACCTGAACTTGTGCGCGACGAAGTGGCGCGCGGGCGCGCGATCATTCCCGCCAACATCCACCACCGCAACCTCGAGCCGATGGGCATCGGCGTGGCGTTCGGCTGCAAGATCAACGCGAACATCGGCAATTCGGCCACCACATCGAACGTGAGCGAAGAGCTAGAAAAGCTGCACCGCGCGGTGCACTACGGTTCGGACACGGTGATGGACCTCTCGACCGGCGGCGACATTCCCATGATCCGCCAGGCGATCATCAACGCTTCGCCTGTGCCGATCGGGACGGTCCCAATCTACGAAGCGCTCTCGCGCGTGCGCCGCGCCGAGGATTTGAGCATCAATCTGATGCTCGAAGTGATCGAAGAGCAGGCCGAGCAGGGCGTGGATTACATGACGATTCACGCGGGCGTGCTGCGCGAGTTCCTGCCGCTGGTACGGAATCGCATCACGGGAATCGTGAGCCGCGGCGGCGCGCTGCTGGCGCAGTGGATGAGTT
>JBAPOM010000093.1:0-47798 GCA_049279635.1 Candidatus Acidiferrales bacterium | reverse complement strand
GCCACGATCTGCAACGGCACTCGCCCGGCAAGTGAAGCGATCGCGCTGGTACCGCAGTTGCGGGCGATGCGCAACGGCAAGAACGTCGCGTCGGTTTTCGGCATTTTGCGGCACGGCGACCCGCCTTTTCTCGCGCTGCCGGGCGATCCCGACGATCCCGTGCCCAACGTGACGCTGAAACTTCGCTCGAACATCGATCGTTTCGAGACGAGCACGGATTCGAATGGCGTCTACTCCTTTTACGACGTGCACGCAGGTGAATACCGCTTTACGGCGAATCTGCCGCCGCGCACCGAGCTGACGCAGAGAACCCTTACGGGTGGCTTACCAATTTTCAAGATTCCGGATGGAGCGTGCTTTGAGTACAACGTCGACGCGCTGCCAACAGGTCACATCCGCGGCAGCGTCCTCGGATCAAACGGCAAGCCGCTTCCGCTGGCGTCCGTCGAGCTCTACCGGGCGGGCACCTACGATGATTCGAAGCCTGGGCTGTGGGCATACCAGGGTGGCGAGGGCGTTTTCGATTTCAATCATATCGGGCCGGGCGATTACATCATGGTGTTCAATCGCGCCAACCGTAAAGATCCGAACTCGCCATATCCGCGCGCGTTTTATCCTGGCGTGCCCGACGTGGCCGATGCGCAGCCGATCCATCTCGAGGATGGCCAGCAGCTCACGAAAGTGAACCTCCGATTGAATGATGGCCTCCCGACGCGGCAGATTCGCGTGCATTTGAAATGGGAGAAGGGAAGACCGCCCGGAAGCGTGACGGTAATGGCCAAAGCCGACCATGGCCGCAATCCGGCCGCCGCGATAATCGGCGACGGGCTGTACGGGTTTACGTTGCTCGAATCGGCAAACTACACGATCACGGCGTGGGAGGAGCTCGCTCGCCAGCGTGTCGCGAGGCGCGGAAAGAATGTGGATTGCGCCCCTCCCTCGAGGATCGAGGCCGCGTCCGTCGCCGTTTCCGGTTCCGACGAAACAGCCAAAGACCTGCTGCTCGTGTTTCCCGCCGTTGGTTGCGCGCCCAATTAGCCCCGGTTTACACTGCCATGGACTCGAAAACGAGTTCGCCGCGACTTTTGCGACAGCCTGTCGCTCGCGGATACGAGGTTCGCGAGCATGAGCCGGTTTCCACTTCGCCAGCATCCGCATCTCTACGAGATTAATACGTGGGCATGGCTCGAGAAACTTTCTGCGCGCCTCGGCCGCCTCGTCAAGCTGGCGGACGTTCCGGATTCCGAATGGGACGCGATCGCCGGGCGCGGGTTCGACATCGTGTGGTTTATGGGAATTTGGCAGCACAGCGCTGAAGCACGCAGCATCGAGCTTGCCGATCCTGAGAACCGACCTCTTTTCGATCGCGTCCTGCCCGGCTGGCAACCAGAGGATGTGATCGGCTCGCCGTATTCCATCGCGGAGTACGTTCCCGACCCGCGCATCGGTTCATGGGATTCGCTCGACAGCGTGCGCGAGAAGCTGCGATCGCGGGGGATCGCCGTTTTTCTCGATTTCGTCGGCAATCACACGGCGCTCGACCATCCTTGGACGCGCGAGCACCCGGAATTCTACGTGCAAGGCAGGGAAGCGGATTTCGAGCGCGATCCCGCGAGCTTTCGGAAAGTCGAATGTGCAAAAGGCCCTGTGGTCCTCGCTCTCGGCAGAGATCCCTATTTTCCCGCGTGGGACGATGTGGCCCAACTGAACCACTTCTCGCTCGCGATGCGCGCCGCGCTCATCGGCGAACTTCGCAAGATAGCCGCTCATTGCGACGGCGTGCGCTGCGACATGGCGATGTTGCAGTTCAACGAAGTCTTCGAGCGGGTGTGGGGCCGATACGTGCGGGACCTTGAACCGCCGGACACCGAATTCTGGACCGATGCCCACGCCGCGGTCTCCGACCTGGTGCTTCTGGCCGAAGCTTATTGGGGCACGCAGCAGCGCCTGCTCGATCTCGGCTTTTCCTTCGTGTACGACAAGAGTTTGTACGATGCCGTGCGATACGAAAAAATGACCGATGTCCACGCGCAATTGGCCGGGGGCTTGTCGTACCAGAAGCATCTCGCGCGGTTTCTCGAAAATCATGACGAGGACCGCTGTGCCGCCGCCTTCGGTCCCGAGCGCCTCGCCTCGGTTGTGACCTTTATGGGGACGCTGCCCGGAATGCGTTTCTACCAGGAAGGGGAAATCGAAGGGGCCAAAATCCACCTGCCGGTTGCACTGCGAAGAGTCGTGGACGAGCCGCCCAGCCCGGCGAGCGTGGCAGTCTTCGAGAAGATACTCGCGATGACCAGGCAGGACATTTTTCATAAGGGGCACTGGAGCGTGCTGCCGATCGCCTCGGACGGGGAAGACACCAGCGGGAATCTGGTGGCCTACGAATGGCGATTTGAGAGCGCCTGGAAAGTGATTGTCGTGAATCTGACCGGCGGGGCGTCGCAGGGGCGCATTTCGTTTGGTGATCGCCCGCTCACAGCACAAGAGTACATGTTTCATGATGAGCTCGACGACGTGCGTTATCCGCGCAGCGGCGACGAAATTCGGCGGCTGGGCCTTTTCGTGCGCCGCGAGGCTTTACAGGCACACTTTTTCGATGTTTCCTCTGCGTAATCTGGCAACCCGTGGGGGGCGCTGAGAACATCTTGTGCGCACCGCAATCGCTCGCCGCTGCATTTCTGCTATTCTCTTCGTCGTGCGAAACATCCTCGGGGTCGTCGCTCTAGCTTTCGGCATCTCAGTAGTTGCGCCGTTTGCAGTCGCGCAGGCCCCCGCCCAGCAAGAGCCGCAGGGCAACCAGCAGCAAACGCCGCAAGCGGCGCCTCCACTCGCGCGGCAAACTCCTCTTCCTTCGAATCAGGCTCCGGCGCCGGCGGGTCCGGTAATCGTTCTCAATCCTGCGCACGGCGGCACAGATACCGGCGCGCGCGGCCAGAATGCCGCGATGGAAAAGGACCTCGTGCTCCAGATGGCGCGAGGTGTGAAGGCGGAACTCGAGCGCCAGGGCTTTCGCGTGGTGATGACGCGCAACGACGACTCGAATCCTTCCTACGATGATCGCGCGGCCATGGCAAATGCTTACAGCGACGCAATTTTTGTAAGCCTCCACATCGCCTCAACCGGGACCACCGGCACAATTCGCGTGTATTACGATCAACTGAGCACGCCATACGCTCCATCTAACGAGACGGCGGGCACGCGGGCGAAGGCCGTTCCCCCCGCTGCTGCGGGACTGAATTCCTGGGACGAAGCGCAGCGCGCGTATCTGAATTCGAGTCACCGTCTCGCCGATCTGATCCAAATCATGCTCGTGCAAAAATTCAGCGGATCGCCGCTGACTCCCCTGGGAGCGGCCGTGCGCGACTTGCGCTCCGTCGCAGGACCCGCAGTGGCGATCGAGCTTTCCAGTGTTTCGGCGCCGGATCCCGTTGCGTTGGCCAATTCCACGGTCGCCCCCCTTGAGGAAGCGATTGCCGGAGCTATCACCTCATTCCGCGCGGCGACTCCTGGAGGCGCGAAACAGTGACGCGCAATTGGAAGATATTCATCGCGATACTCGCTGCGGGTGTGCTGATCGGCCTGATCGGCCTGCGAAGCCTGCACCGGCGGATGGCGCGTCTCGCGCAAACGGAGGTTACCGACGAGCAGGCTCGGCGTGAAGTCTTGGCGCCGCCCGTGTCGACGCCGACCGACGTCCCCGTGAAGGCCAGTATTTTCTGGGCGGGCGGGCCGGACGGTGTCGCGCCGGTCCAAATTGAACTGCCGCTATCGGCGGATCCCGTGCAGCGCTCGCGGCAGCTCTTGCACGCGCTGATTGCCGATCCGCCGACGCCGGATCAGCGCACCATCCCGGCCGACGCCGATCTTCTCGGCTTTTACATTCTTCCCGACGGCACAGCGGTCGCCGACTTTTCCGACGCGCTTTCGACCGAAACTCCATCGGGAATCCTGAGTGAGAGGATGGCCGTAGACTCGATCGCGAGAACGCTCGGGAGCAACGTACATGGTCTTCGTCGCTTGAAGATACTGATTCATGGGCAAGAGGAGGAGACACTCGCGGGCCACATCGATCTCACGGGCTTTTTCGATTTGAATCAGCCAGGCCAACAAGCCGTGCCGTCCGCGCCAGCGAGCGCGCCGAGCGCATCGCCCGGTGCGCCGCCGCCGAAGGCGCCCGCAGCGAACCCCGTTCCTTCGGCGCAACAGACGAGCTCTCATTGACACAGAATGGTGCGGTCGGCAAAACTGATTGGATGGGACTAGCGTTCGAGAGTCACAGGAGAACATGTTGCGAGCAGATGGACGTGCACCGGACGAGTTGCGACCCACAAAGATAACTCCCAATTTCATTTCGAGCGCCGAAGGGAGCGTCCTGATCGAAATGGGGCAGACGCGCGTCATCGTCACGGCGACCGTCGACGATGGTGTGCCGTCGTTCCTGAAAGGTTCGGGTAAGGGTTGGGTGACGGGCGAATACGGAATGCTGCCGCGTTCGACGGAAGAACGGACTCCGCGCGAAGCGGCGCGCGGGCGTCAATCGGGACGCACGCTTGAGATTCAGCGAATGATTGGCCGCGCTCTGCGAGCTGCGACCGATTTGAAGGGGCTGGGGGAGCGGACCGTGTTTCTCGACTGCGACGTGATTCAAGCGGACGGCGGGACGCGAACGGCGTCCATCACCGGCGCATTCGTGGCGCTCGCGCTCGCTTTCGAGCGGATGGTCGCAGCCGGGATGCTCCGCACCGCGCCGCTGATCGATTCGGTGGCAGCCACGAGCGTTGGCATCGTCGACGAGGAGCTGTTGCTCGACCTCAACTATGAAGAGGATTCCCGCGCGCAGGTCGATATGAATGTGGTGATGACCGGAGGCGGCCGGTTCGTTGAAGTGCAGGCGAGCGCCGAGGGGCGTCCCTATACAAACGAGGAATTGCAGGATTTGCTCGACCTCGCATCCGCCGGAATCGAACAACTCGCCGAGGTGCAGCGGGAACTGCTGCACATCAATCTCCGTGGCCGATCGCGATAGCGCAGCCGACAGGCCCAGTCCGATTCGTCTCCTTCTCGCATCTTCGAACGCCGGCAAGTTACGCGAGTATCGCGAACTTGCGCAAGATTCGCCGCTTGGTCTGGATCTCCTGCCCAATTTTCGCGAGCTAGCCGAGTTCGAAGAGACTGCGCCGACCCTTGCCGAGAACGCCGTCGGAAAGGCGCTGCACTATGGTCGCTTTACGGATGAACTGCTCATGGCCGAGGACTCTGGCCTAGTTGTTCCGGCGCTCGGCGGCGCGCCTGGAGTTTATTCGGCGCGGTATGCGGGGCCAAAAGGAACCGATGCCGACTGCGTGCGAAAGTTGCTCGGCGCAATGGAGGGGAAGACGGGAACCGAGCGCCGGGCGCGATTCGTTTGCGTAATCGCCCTTGCGCACCGGGGGCGCGCGCTCGCCGTCGTTTCCGATTTCGTCGAGGGGATTATTGCTGAGGAGCCGCGCGGTGGCCACGGCTTCGGTTACGATCCCGTATTCCTGCTTCCCGATATCGGCCGCACATCGGCCGAGATTTCGCAAGAAGAGAAGAACCGCCTCAGCCACCGCGGTAAAGCCTTTCGCAAGATACGGGACATCCTGATCCATCCTTCTTTCTGACACTTTTCCCGTACCTCCTGCATCCAATCCCAGACGTTAAAAAAGCTTGTTAAAATCGCGGGTGGGGGGTACAAAGAACCCCTTCCTCCGAGGTGACTCATGGCGACCTTCCAGACAGCGCCGACCCTTCACCCGAGACTCCTTTCGCGTTTACAAGAGGCGCGTTCGCGCACCGACGAGCTGTTCCGGCTGTTGCCGGCGGCGTCCTTTTACGACCGCCCGATCGCGGAACGCCATCGCATGATCTTCTATCTCGGGCATTTGGAAGCATTTGATTGGAATTTGTTAGGCGGGCCGCTCGATCTCGCTTCCCACGACGCCGAATTCGACAAGCTTTTCGCGTTTGGGATCGATCCGGTGGGCGGCGGCTTGCCGACGGACACGCCGAGAGACTGGCCCACGATTGGGCAAGTCGAAGACTACAACCAGCTTGTGCGAAGCCGGCTCGATGAAGCGCTGGGCGACTTCCGGGCGTTGCGCTCTCCGGCCTCCACTCTCGCGGATGGCACTTTACTGCACGTTGCCATCGAACATCGCTTGATGCATGCGGAGACGATTGCGTATCTGCTTCATAACCTTCCCATCGAGCGAAAGACTCCGCAGGGCGGGCCTGCGCCGGATCAGAGACCTGCGCCCGAGCCGAGGCAGGTGACGATTCCGGCGGGAGTCGCCACGCTCGGATTGTCGCGCCGAAGCGGCGCTTTTGGCTGGGACAACGAGTTCGAGGAGCATGCAATCAATGTGCCGAGTTTTTCGATCGATGTGTTTCCGGTCACCAACGCGCAATTTTTGAAATTTGTTCAGGCCGGCGGATACCACGACGCGACGTACTGGAAGCCCGAGGATTGGGAATGGAGGCGCAGCCGGCGGCTGGATCACCCGTACTTCTGGATCCGGCGATCGAGTTCCGCAGCGGCTGATCCGAATACGAATTGGAGATACGTGGGCATGTTTGGAACGATTCCGTTGCCGCCGTCATGGCCTGTTTACGTGAGCCATGCGGAGGCAACCGCCTTCGCCCGCTGGGCCGGGCGCAAGCTGCCGAGCGAGGCGCAGTGGCATCGCGCCGCGTATGGTGCGCCGGACGGAACCGAGCGCGAGTATCCCTGGGGTGAAATGCCGCCAAGCGACTCGCACGGCAATTTCCATCACCGGCGATGGGACGCGACCGCCGTGGATACGCACCCCGCAGGCGCTAGCGCTTTTGGCGTACTCGATCTTCTCGGCAACGGATGGGAGTGGACCGCGAGCCCTTTCAAGCCGTTCGCCGGATTCCAGCCGTTTTCGTTTTATCCGGGCTACTCGGCCAATTTCTTTGACGGCAAGCATTTTGCGATGAAGGGCGGATCGGCGCGGACGGATGCGTGCATGCTCCGCCGGTCGTTCCGCAACTGGTTCCAGCCGCACTACCCGCACATATACGCCACTTTCCGCTGCGTGGAGGACTGACCCATGGCATCTGCTCCGCGAATTGCTGCGCCGATCCCTGCCACCGAGGCGCTGGCTGAATTTTCTTCTGATGTGGTTGTCGGCCTAAGCCAACCGGGACAGAAGGAACTTCCTTCGAAATATCTGTACGACGAAGTGGGATCCGCTCTCTTCGACGTGATCTGCGTTTTGCCCGAATACGGCTTGAGCCGCGCGGGAATGCGGCTGCTCGAGCGTAACGCCGCCGATATCGTGGAGCGCGTGCCGGGGCCCGTCGTGGTCGCGGAGCTTGGCAGCGGGAGCGGGCAGAAAACGCGGTGGCTGCTCGAAGCGCTCGCCCGGCGGCAGCGCGTGAACTACTACCCGATCGACATTTCCAGCAGCGCACTCTTTCGATGTCAGCTGGAACTCAGCCACATCGATCTCGTGAGCATTGTGGGATTCGAGCGCGCCTATCTCGACGGCCTTCGCGAGGTCGCCATGCGGCACCGAGAGGGTGAGCGGCTGCTCGTTCTTTTCCTCGGAAGCACGATCGGGAATTTCGACCGTCCCGCGGGCGATCGATTTCTCTGCGAGGTGCGATCGACGCTTCGCGAAGGAGACGCCCTCTTGCTCGCCACCGATCTCGAAAAACCAGTACCGGCGCTGAAGCTCGCGTACGATGATCCGGCGGGCGTTACGGCCGCGTTCAACAAGAATATACTCGCAAGGATCAACCGCGAATTGGATGGAGATTTCGACCTCACGAAATTCGACCACGTAGCGCGATACGACGAGTCCGAACGCCGAGTCGAAATGCACCTGCGGTCCAAGGTGTGGCAGCGCATCACGATTCGGAAAGCGGGATTCCGCTTCTACCTGCGCGAGGGTGAAACCATCTGGACGGAGAGCTCCCACAAATATGATCCGCAGGAAGTGATTCAGATGGGCGAGCGCGCCGGGTATCGCTGCGCGGGCCAGTGGCTTGATTCGGAATGGCCCTTTGCACAGACTCTTTTCTTTGTCGGCTAGAACGGGCGGAGGTCACAATGGCGAAAGCACTTTGGAATGGAACGGTTCTGGCCGAGAGCGACAAGACGATCGTTGTCGAAGGAAATCACTACTTTCCAAAGGATTCGGTGCACTCCGAGTATTTTCACGCGAGCGATACGCACTCGGTTTGCCCCTGGAAGGGAACTGCGAGCTATCACGACGTCGAAGTAAACGGCCGGCGCAACGCGGATGCGGCGTGGTTCTATCCCGATCCCAAACCAGCCGCCGCGCAGATTAAGGATTACATTGCGTTTTGGAAGGGCGTGCGCGTGGAGGCGTAACCCACCTGTGTTATAGTTTTGCGCTCATGGCGCGAAAAAAAATCAAGAAAACAGGGACAAAAACTTCCGCTTCGGCGCGAAAGTCTGCCGCGGCTCGGTCAGCGAAGACGAGTCGGGGCAGCTCAACCGGACGTGGTACCGATCCCGCTCGCGTGCGAGCAATTCTCAAGGGCCTCGACGAGGCGTATCCGGCTGCGGCCTGTGCGCTGAAGCACCAAAACGCGTTCCAGCTGCTCATCTCGACGATTCTTTCCGCCCAGTGCACCGACGAACGCGTGAATCAGGTGACGGCTACACTCTTTCCGAAGTATCCGGACGCCAAAGCCTTTGCTTACGCCAATCCGGCGGACATCGAACGGGAGATTCGCCCAACCGGTTTTTTCCGCAACAAGACCAAATCGATCATGGGTGCCAGCAAGAAAATCGTCGAGGAGTTTCACGGAGAGGTGCCGAGGACGATGGAGGAGCTCCTCACGCTCCCGGGCGTCGCGCGGAAGACCGCAAACGTCGTGCTCGGCACGGCATTCGGTATTGCGGCAGGAGTCGTGGTAGACACGCATGTGCAGCGGCTTTCTGAGCGCCTCGATCTGACGAAGAATACCGACCCCAAGAAAATCGAACAGGATCTGATGCAAGTGATTCCGCAGGACCGCTGGATTCTCTTCAGCCACCAACTGATCTGGCATGGCCGGCGCGTTTGCCAGGCGCGCAAGCCAAGATGCGTCGAATGCAACCTCGAGCGCCTCTGCTACTCGAAGGACAAAACCAACTGAACGAACGACGCGCTTCGTCTGCCAATTTATTTCGCCGCCGATTTGGCATCGTCGGTAGGGCCGGATTGCGCCAGCGACATCAGTTCAACCGTGAGTCGCTCACCATCTCTCGCCGCACGACACATTTCTTCGGCGAACGAGCGTCCCGGACGGTTTTCCGGGAGTGCCTTCAGCAAATTCTCGCCGTACCCAAGAATAAGAGTCAGAACGTTGTTGAAGTCGTGGGCGATTCTTTCGATCTGCGCGGTTGCAGTAATGCTTGGTTGACCCGAGGGCGAATTGCTGGAAGCTTCCGCGAAAATCGTATCGCGCGAGTTAGATTCCTGTCGGCCGGCGGAGGCTGCGAGGCTCTTTAATTTGCCGCGGTTCTGTTGTTGCGCACTCATGGTCCCCCCATTGAGGTTGCTCCAACTGAATCGGCCGTTCCTAAGAGCTTCTTAAATGTTGATTGCGGTCATGTGTCCGCTTTCAACAAGCAGATGTGAGCCACCGAACGTCATGCCTTTAAACCAGAACGGGACTCGGTTCCAGTGCGGGACAGATGCTCGTCCCAAACCGACGAGGGCTCGCCTAACACCCACAGATAAGAGTGCTTTAACGTTCAAGGCCAGCAGAAGCTGGCAACGAATGTGCTGAACGTATGTCTGGAACGAGGGGACGCTCGCGTCTCGCCCGTTGTCCCATTCTCAAATCTTGCACGCATGGTCGTGTCGATGCGCATTCTTGTCGCCGAAGATGATTTACCGGTCGCCGGCTTTCTGAGGAAGAGCCTGGAGGCGGAGCAATACGCTGTGGACACCGCTGCCGACGGCGCCGAGGCGAAGTACATGGCGGAGAGCTACGACTATGACTTGGTGATCTTGGACGTCAACCTACCCAAGATGACTGGCTTCGAGGTTCTCAAGGAAGTTCGTCAGAAAAAGCCAAATCTCGCAATTTTGATGCTTACGGGCAACAGCCAGGTAATCGACCGCGTCAAAGGGCTCGATCTGGGCGCAGACGACTACCTGACGAAGCCATTTTCACTCGCGGAACTCTCGGCTCGCATCCGCGCGTTGATACGCCGGAGCGGCCGGCCGTTCGAGGCCGTGTTGAAGGTGGACGATCTGGTGCTCGATCGCGTGCAGAGAGTGGTTCGTCGCGCCGAGCAACGGATCGAGCTCACGCCAAAAGAGTTTGGCTTGCTGGAATTTCTCATGCGCAACGCGGGCCGCCGCGTTACCCGTGGCATGATCGTCGAAAATGTCTGGAATCTGGGCTTCGATACACTCTTCGCGTTTTTCGTGGTGCTTTTTTCGTCCGCGCAAGTGGACCACCGCAAGGTCGGCCAGATCGCCATGGCGATTCAGGTGGCCTTCCAGCAAATGGGCGTCTTCGAGACCTCCAATACGCACGCGCCTCTCGATCAATCCGAGCCGATGCCGTTTGAAAAAGTCCAGGTGGTCGAAAACGCCATGCGCGACACGGACCTGGCGCAAATGGTCCCGCCGATGAAGGGCGTGATCAGCAACGAGCCGGACCCTCAGGAAGTGGCGGCGATTCGGAAACATCTGGAATCGACTCTGGCGAACCAGATCGATCGCAAGAGCGTGGGCATCCATGAAAGCCGCGAGGGATTGGTTGTCAGCCTCCGAGAAATGGGTTTTTTCGACAGCGGATCTGCCACGCTTCGGCCGGGCGCGGAGGCAACTCTGGAACAGATCGCCAACGTCCTGCGCGACCTTCCCGAGGGAATTCGAATCGAAGGCCACACCGACGACGTACCGATTCACAATGCGAACTTTCCTTCCAACTGGGAACTTTCAACGGCGCGGGCAACCGAGATCGTCAAGCTCTTCATCACCCGCTATCACATGGATCCCGGGCGATTGCAAGCGTCGGGATACGCGCAATATCATCCGCAGGCTTCCAACGACACCGCGGAGGGGCGCGCGCTGAATCGGCGCGTCGATATTGTGATTGTCATGCGAGAGAGAGGATCGCCGGCCGCGGATACCGCCGAATCGCAGTCTTCGCAAAAAGCCCCCGATGTGCCGGACCTGCCGCAGCCAAAAGCCTTACCGCCGTTGCCCGTCCCGCAGGCGAAATAGCTTTTGGAAGCACGAATGCAGCGTCGCAGACGTTCAGGCGAAATCCAACCCCAAACGTTATGAACTGCTCGGAACGGACGGTGATTCTGAAGCAGCGGGTGCAGCAGGCTCGCTCGACGCGACGGGTGCGGCGGCTTCACTTGATACAGCGGGCGCCGCTGGTTCGCCTGTGGTTGCAGTCGGCTCGTCTGGCGCCGGCTGCTTCGATACAACCGCCGTCTTCCAGCGTGCCTCTTTCCCCGTTTGACGTGTGATGACGCGCCCAGCGCTGCGCGCCGCGATGCTTTCCTCGTTTTCTTTCTTCAGAATCAGCGTGGCCAACTTCAGCATTCCCGTCTCGCGCTTGAGCGATGCCGAGACTGTAGCCCTCTGGCCATCTGCGAGAGCCTTCACGCGATCGGTTTCTCGATTCAACACCCCGGAAATGCGCTGCGCGCCCAAATTTTGCGCCCCGCCCGCGACGGCCTCGAGTTCAAACGCCAAATCGTCCCGACCCAAAGGCTGGCTTTCGTTCTCCGAGCGCGCAATCAGGTCGTCCAACTGCTTGGCCAAGTCATCGAGACACGCAAAGTAGTCTTCCACCGAAATATCGAGGCGCTTCAAACTGCGGAAAGCCTCCTCAAGCGGCCATGGCTCCTCTTGAAGAATCGTGCCGATCTTGCCCCGCAGGTGGTTTGCGTTGACCGGTTTTGGAGAGAACGCCGAAATTCCGAACGCCTCCATTTGAGCGAGCCATGCTTTCGTTTCCAGCGACGTGCAGATGATAATCGGCATCTTCGAAAGGCCGGGATCGCTCCGCAACCGCGCCGCGAAATCGAAGCCGTTCATCTCCGGCATCCGGATATCGGTGATGATCATGACGATCGGTTCGCCTTTTTCGAGAAGCTCGAATGCTTCTTTGGCACTGCCGGCCTCGACCGTGTCATAGCCGGTGCGCCGCAGGCTTTCCGAAGTCACGCGGCGGCAGATCTTGTCGTCGTCCAGGATTAGAATCTTCAATCACGTGCTCCGTTTTGGGACACATCGACCAACGGATCGCCTGAACCCACGCGCGGCCACGCCATCGCAAGTCTCCCACTCGGTGTTATCGGCGAAGTCCTGCGATCTCTTTAGGCGGCGCTTGGGGGAGGGAACTTAACGACGGGGTTCGATCCGTGGGAGAGAAACTGGCTATCGAACCGCCATTTTCAATTACGATGTCTTTCGTTGTTGAACCGGGACGGCGCGCCCAGCTTCTCTTTTGTCGAACAGGGCAATGCTCTCGAGGATTGTTTCGACCACCGACTCCTCGCCGAGCGTGGAGTTGACCATCAGATGAAAGCGGTGGCGATCGGGCCATTCGACCGCGAAATATTGCTTGATGAAGGCCGCGCGATCGCGGTCGACCGTCTCGGCAAGATGGATGGCTTCCTTTTCCGGTTTTCCGTCGGCCCGCAGCCGCCTCACTTTCTCGTTGAACGGAGCAAACACAAAAACGTGAAACGCATCGCGCCGGTTTTGCAGGTAGTACGCGGAGCCGCGCCCAACGATCACGCACTGGCCGCGCTCCGCAGCCTGCTTCACGACGGACTCAGTCGCCTCGCGGATACAATCCGCGTCCACCATCTTCAGCCGCGGGGCATTTAGGCTGCCCTCGTGGCTGCCCTTCATGAAAGGCGTCAGCAGGCGGTAGAACATGGGATCGCGCTTTTCTTCGCGTTCCTGGACGACGCGGCAATCGCATTCCATCACCCGCGCGATCTCGTTGGTCAACAGCTGATCGTAGAGGGTCCAGCCCAGGAGTTTCGCAACCATTGCGGCGATTTCTCCGCCGCCGCTGCCATACTCGCGCTCAATCGTAAGCACTCGGATCATGGACTCTTCTCCGTGGTTGCCCGGCCGCCCGTGAAAATCCGCAGAGCCCGCGCGCCCTTACAATCAACCGTGCCGCGTCAGGTCATTCCAGCACTACACGGCCCCTGCCCGGCTGATTCTTCTTCAAACCGAAGGAAAGTACAAACATTATTCCTGCCCCGGCCGCCAGCACCAGAAAGGTGTCGATGTAGGCCAGGGTCGTGGCCTGGGCGATCACATTCTGAAAGATCAGCCCATACGCCTGCTGCGCTGCCCTTTCGGCATTTACGCCAGACGCGATCAAGCGCGCCGTCAGGCCCGCCACTTGGCTCAGGAAGCTCGGCCCTCCACGAGCGACATGGGCCACCAGGTAGTTTTCATGCACCTGCGCGCGGCGTTCGATGAGCGTCGTCACCATCGACGTGCCCACGCTGCTCCCGATATTGCGCATGAAGTTGATCAGGCCGGCCACGCTATTGCTCTTCTCCGCCGGCATGCCGACGTACGATGCCAGATTGATCGGCACGAACAAAAACCCGAGGCCAAACACCTGAAAGAGACGCAAAATACTCGCGCTCATAAAGCTCATTTGCAAATCGAGCTGCTGGCTGGAAATGTACATTCCAATCGAGAGCGTGACCCACCCGAACGCAATTAGATAGCGGGCCTGCACTTTCCCCGATAAGATCCCCACCACGGGCATCAGAATCAGCAGCAGAACGCCGCCGCCCGAGAGCACCAGCCCGGCCGACTCCGCCGTGTAGCCCATCAGCGACTGGAGGAACAGCGGCATCATCACCAGACTCGAGAAAAGCAGGATTCCGAGCACAAACATCATTCCGCTCGCGCTGAGAAAGTTCAGATTCTTGAAGAGATGGACGTCGACAATCGGCCGCTTGTAAAACCATTCCCACAGCACGAAGGAAACAAGTCCGACGGCCGCGAGAATCATTAGAGTCGTGATGAAGTGTGATCCGAGCCAGTCGTCCTCCTGCCCCTTATCGAGCATCACTTGCAGCGCGCCCACGCCCAGCGAGAGCAACGAGAGACCGATGTAGTCGAACTTCAACGTTCCACGCGCGGTGCGCTTGGCCCACGGCGGATCCTCCACGAGGCGATAAACCAGCAACAGGGTCAGAATGCCGACGGGCAGGTTGATGAAGAAAATCCAGCGCCACGAGTAGTTGTCCGTGATCCAGCCGCCCAGCGTCGGCCCAATCGTTGGCGCGATGATGGCCGTCACGCCGTAGAGCGCGAAGGCCAGACCGCGTTCCTCCGGAGGGAACACATCCGCGAGAATCGCCTGCGCCATCGGCTGAAGGCCGCCGCCACCCGCGCCCTGCAGGATCCGAAAGAAGATGATCGCGCCCAGGCTCGGAGCGATCCCGCACAGGAGGGAACTGACGGTGAATATCACCAGACAGCTCATGAAAAATCGCTTGCGGCCCAGCGCGCTTGCGAACCATCCGCTGATCGGCAGCACGATCGCATTCGACACGAGGTAGGACGTGAGCACCCAGGTGCTCTGATCGTTGCTCGCGCCGAGGCTGCCCGCCATGTAGGGCAGCGCGACGTTGGCGATGCTCGTGTCGAGCACCTCCATGAATGCGGCCATCGCCACCACAACCGCGATCAGCCATGGATTGAATTGGGGACGCCAAACGGCGGGCGCAGGTGACGGCGCCACATCCGCGGGCGCAGTGCGCTGCGGCGCGTTTTCGGGGCTTACAGGTGCGTCCGCCATGGTTTCGAAACCGGAGACTTGCCTGGGAAAGCTCCGGTGCACGAGTTTGATGTTTTTCCCAGCTCGGCGGATTCAGTGATTAAACGAAAACGATCTCGAGCTTCCAGCAATCGGGTCCGCCGCATGCACCGAAAGAGTCGCGACGCGGCGGGCAAGTCCCGGACATTTTCAACACAATCGCCCCTTCCGCGAGAGGAAGGGCCGTGGGAGCCACCGTGCCGTCCCGCTCATCACGCGAGACCGTGATTTTCGAGCCTTTTCCGAAGCTGCAGGCCTCGATTTTGTGGTCGGGTAGAATCCGGCTGACCAAGCACTCGCACAGCACAAAGACGGAACGGACTAGCGGCAGAGTTTGAAGGTGCTCTAGAATCAAGATCGAGCAGCATGTCGGGGCGTAGCGCAGCCTGGTAGCGCGCCTGCCTTGGGCGCAGGAGGCCCGCGGTTCAAATCCGCGCGCCCCGACCACTCCCCCCAAAGAGAATTATCGAATTGCCGTCCCCGGATTTTTCGCGTCCTGATCTCGCGCAGACGCCGCGAGAAAGAGTGCTATTTTCATCCTTACGCGGGAGAATCGAACTGTAGTCATCAATTCTTCCGTCCTCCTGGGACCACGAATGCCCTTGGAACAACAAACCATCCTGACGATCAACCGAGGCTCGGGGACCCTCAAGGCCGGGTTGTATCAGGCGAGCGATCCGCCGGCGCTCGTCGTGTCGATCAAAGTCGATCGGGCCGGCACGCGCGAAGCTCGCATCAAGATTACGGACACGCAGGAGAAGGTGCTGCTCGATTCCGCCGTTGAAAACAGCGCCGCCAATTCCGACCTCAACGCAATTCTCAAATGGCTCTCGGCAAACGGATACGCATCCCGGCTTGCCGGAATCGGGCACCGCCTCGTGCACGGCGGCCCGCGCTACACCGAATCGCAGAGAATCACGCCCGAAGTCCTGGCCGAACTCGAAAAAATCGCGCCGCTTGATCCCGACCACACGCCGCAGGCGATCCAAAACATTCGATTCTTCGCGGACCAGCTTCCCGATAAACCGCAAATCGGATGTTTCGACACGGCCTTTCACGCCTGCCTTCCCAAGGTTGCGGGAATGTACGCACTGCCGCGCAAGCTCTACGACGAAGGCATCCGCCGCTACGGATTTCACGGCCTTTCCTGCGAGTACATCCTTCAGCAGCTTCGCTCGACCGAACCCGCGCTCGCATCGCGCCGGCTCATCATCGCCCACCTCGGCAATGGCGCCAGCATGACCGCCGTGAACGACGGTCAAAGCGTCGACACCTCGATGGGCTTCACCCCGCTTGAAGGTCTGGTAATGGGCACACGCTCCGGGGATATCGATCCCGCCGCCATCGTCTATCTGCAGGAACGCGACCGCATGACGCCTCGCGATATCGACGCGCTCCTCAACAAGCAATCCGGTCTGCTCGGCCTTTCGGGCACGAGCAGCGACATGCGCGACCTCCTCGGGAGAGAAGCGCGCGACGAGCACGCCGCCGAGGCCGTCGCGCTCTTCTGCTATCGCGCAAAAAAATATGTCGGCGCGTACGCGGCGGCGCTCGGCGGCCTCGACGCGCTCATCTTCGCCGGCGGGATCGGAGAAAACGCGCCGCAGGTCCGCGAGCGAATCTGCGTCGGCCTCGAATTCCTCGGCCTCGAAATCGATCCTTCGCTCAATCGCAGTAACGCGACCGTAATCTCAAAAGAGCGCAGCCGTGCAAAGATCAAAGTCATAAAGACAGATGAAGACAGCATGATCGCGCGACACGTTCTCGCGATCGTCGGCAACACGAGTCCCTGGGGGGGGGTATCGCGATGTTCGTCTTCGATGAAAAGCTTTCGACGGTTATAGACGCCGGGAAAAACGGCGACAATCCATCTCCACGCCCAGCGAAAGGGCCGCTTTCGGACGAAACGCTGCAAAAAATGCATCGGTACTGGCAGGCCGTGAACTATCTCACCGTCGGCCAGATCTACTTGCAGGAAAATCCGCTGATGCGCGAGCCGCTTCGCCGCGAACATATCAAGCCGCGCCTGCTCGGGCACTGGGGCACTTCGCCGGGGCTGAGTTTCATCTATATCCACCTGAATCGCTTGATCCGCGAGAAAGATGCGAGCGTTCTCTACATCGCGGGGCCCGGCCACGGCGGGCCGGCGCTCAATGCGAATTCGTATCTCGAAGGGACGTATTGCAGCGTGCACCCGGAAATAACTGAAGACTCGGCCGGCATGCGCCTTCTTTTCCGCAAGTTTTCGACGCCGGGCGGCGTGCCCAGCCATTGCGGACCGCACGTGCCGAATTCGATCCACGAGGGCGGCGAACTCGGCTACTCGCTGCTGCACGCCTTCGGCGCTGCTTTCGACAATCCCGACCTGATCGTCGCCTGCGTCGTCGGAGACGGCGAGGCGGAAACATGCCCGCTCGAGGGAAGCTGGAAGGGAATCGACTTTCTGAACCCCATCACAGACGGTGCGGTCCTGCCGATCTTGCACCTGAATGGCTACAAAATTTCCGGCCCCACCGTGGAGGGCCGCACGAGCGATGAAGAGTTGCGCGAGCTCTACATGGGCCGAGGCTACAAGCCATATTTTGTGGAGGGCGATGATCCGTCCTATATGCATCAGGAATTCGCGCGCGTTCTCGATCAGTGCCACGCGGAAATCCGCGAGATTCAAAATAGCGCGCGCTCCCAGGGATTCAAGAAGCGCCCCTGCTGGCCCATGATCGTCCTCCGCACGCCAAAGGGCTGGACCGGCCCCAAAGAAGTCGATGGCGTGCCCATCGAAGGCACGTTCCGCGCTCATCAGGTTCCGCTCGCCAACGTACGCGAGGACCCGAAACATCTCGCCCTCCTCGAGGCGTGGCTGAGGGGCTACAAACCCGAAGAGCTTTTCGATGCGAACGGCCACCTCGTCAGCGAGCTGCGGGAAATCGCTCCCACGGGGAACCGCCGGATGGGTGCGACTCCCCATGCGAACGGCGGCCGCGTGCTGGTTCCACTCGACCTTCCGAATTTCGTCAACTACGCGCTCGAAGTGCCCGCTCCCGGATGCGTCGTAGCCGAGTCGCCGCGCAAGCTCGGCGAATTCCTGCGCGACGTCATCAAAATGAATCCGACTATATTTCGCCTCTTCTGCCCGGACGAAACGAATTCGAATCGCCTGAACGCCGTCTTCGAGGCGACCGACCGCTGCAGCGTGGCCGAAATCGTCCCGATC
The DNA here is from genome assembly GCA_049279635.1 of Candidatus Acidiferrales bacterium. Taxonomy (GTDB): domain Bacteria; phylum Acidobacteriota; class Terriglobia; order Acidiferrales; family UBA7541; genus Palsa-295. The sequence goes on along the minus strand of JBAPOM010000093.1, from coordinate 29,746 downwards.
GACGATCACGTCAGCCCCCAAGGACGTGTGATGGAAGTGTTGAGCGAACACTGTTGCCAGGGATGGCTCGAGGGCTACTTGCTCACGGGACGCCACGGCCTCTGGTCATCCTATGAAGCCTTCGCGCAGGTAGTCGATTCAATGTTGACGCAGCATGCGAAGTGGATCGAGGAGGCCGAAGAATTGCCGTGGCGCAAGCCGCTCGCGTCGCTCAACGTCTTCATCACCAGCCACGCCTGGCGCAACGATCACAACGGCTTCAGTCATCAGGCGCCGGGCTTCGTCGATAACGCGCTCGCGCGCCGCAGCACGGTGATCCGCACCTACTATCCGCCGGACGCCAACACGCTGCTGAGTTCGGTCGACCACTGCCTGCGCAGCCGCGATTACGTCAACGTCATTACTTGCGGGAAGCAGAAAGAGCTTCAATGGCTCACCATGGAAGAAGCGGTCGAGCACTGCTCGCGAGGCGCCTCGATCTGGAAATTCGCGAGCAACGACGACGGGAATCCGGATATCGTCCTCGCGTGCGTCGGCGACGTGCCGACTCTCGAAACCGTCGCGGCATCCTGGCTCCTGCAAAAACATCTTCCCGGAATTCGCGTGCGCGTTGTGAACGTGATCGATCTCGCGGTTCTCATGAGCCCGACCGAACACCCGCACGGAATGGACAATCTCTATTTCCAGGATCTCTTCACCGAATCGACGCCTGTGATTTTTGCGCATCACGGTTACCGCTGGAGCATCCACAGCATGATTCACGGCCGGCCCAATGAGGCGCGTTTCCATGTGCGCGGATTCATCGACCAGGGCAGCACCACGACGCCGTTCGACATGGTCGTGCGCAACAAGATCAGCCGCCTCCATCTTGCTCTCGATGCCCTGAAATATATTCCCAGGTTGCTTTCGCGGGCAGGCGACATGGAGGACATGCTCAAGCGCAAGCTCTACGAGCACAATACGTACATCCGAGAGCATTTCGAGGATTTGCCCGATATCGCCCTCTGGCGATGGACGAGCGACTTCAGCGAGTCGACCGAGCCGCTGCCGCTGGCAAAAGGCCAGCCGCACTCCGCTCTCTTCACCGACAGCTGAATCTGAGAAATTCCGTCCCGGCCCGTCCGATATGGCGCCAAGGGCACCGAAACGAGGCTTTTTTCGACCAACTAGCGCCTTCTAAGCCCCCGCTGGCCGCAATATTCATGACGCACGCGGAGCACAAATGCACGGGTGATTTAAGTCACTCCAAAATGTGACGCGCATCACATTTCCTCGTCCCCAATAGTCGCATTGTCCATGGCAGGAGGGGGCCATGACAAAGCTCAAGGAAGCGGGCGCAAGGGTCACTCTGAACAACATTTTGTACCTCACCGATTTCTCCGAGCCATCGGAGGCCGCGTTGCCGTTCGCGGCGGCAGTTGCTCGCGAGTACGGCGCAAAGGTGATCGCGTACCACGCGCTGATCCCCGCGGCCTATACCTATACGGCGCCGGAACTGGTCCAAACCGGTCTCGAAGCTCAGGAAGAAGCGGCCGAGAACAATATGAAGCGCGCCGAAGCAGAACTCGTCGGAGTTCCGCATGAGATGGTTGTCGAGCGCTCCGCGGGCATCTGGGCGTCTCTCGAGCAGGCCATCAAGGATTACGACGCCGACCTGATCGTGTTGGGGACCCACGGCCGGACGGGCGCCGAGAAATTGCTGCTCGGATCGGTGGCCGAGGAAGTCTTCCGGCGAGCCCGCGTGCCGGTGCTGACGATTGGGCCCGGCGCGCCGCGAAGCCCTCATGCGGGCGCAAAGTTTCACAAGGTGCTTTACGCAACCGACTTCTCGAAAGAATCGCTCGCGGCCGCGTCGTACGCCATCTCGATGGCGGAAGAAAATCAGGCACGCCTGATTCTGCTGCACGTGATGAAGCCGTCCGCTACGCCGCTCAGCGAACGGGAGGCGCAGGACGTGCTCTCGAACGCCACGTTCGAACTTCATGAAATCGTTCCGGCGAGCGCAGAGCTTTGGTGCACCGCCGAAGCGATCGTCCGCGAGGGTAGCCCGGCGGAGAAGATCCTCGAAACAGCGAAAGAGAAAGGCGCCGACTTGATCGTCCTCGGTGTTCGCGACAGAAAGGGGCACCTGGGAGCTGCGACGCATCTCGAACGCGCCACGGCGCACAAGGTGGTCGCGCATGCGGCTTGCCCGGTGTTGACCGTTCGAGACTGAAGCGCGCCGGATAAATTCCGGCTCATGCTTGAAAAAAAAGCAGTCGCCGCCGATAGTGTAGGTGTGAGTTCTGAATCGATCGCGGCGAAAACACCGACCCCGCTCCGTGACGCCCACGAAGCGGGGCCGCTTTCTCTCGAAGCAATATTTCAGCCACGTTCGGTCGCGGTGATCGGCGCGACAGAACGGGCCGGCAGCGTCGGCCGCACGACTTTCCTGAATCTGGTGAACGCCTCATTTGACGGAAAGATTTTCGCCGTCAATCCGCAGCATTCCGAAATCCTCGGGGAAAAATCCTATCGCTCAATCGGAGACGTGCCGGGGCCCGTCGATCTTGCGGTGATTGTGACGCCTGCCGCAACGGTGCCTGGCGTTGTGGGCGAGTGCATCGAAGCCGGCGTGAAAGCGGCAGTCGTGATTTCCGCGGGATTTCGCGAGCGCGGCGCGGAGGGAAAGGCGCTCGAACAGCAGATCGCGCAGCAGCTCCGGCGTGGGCGAATGCGGCTGATCGGCCCGAATTGCCTTGGCGTGATGAATCCGGAGATCGGGCTGAACGCGACCTTCGCGCAGACGATCGCGCGGCGGGGAAACGTCGCGTTCCTCAGCCAGAGCGGGGCGCTGCTGACGGCGATTCTCGACTGGAGCCTGCGCGAAGAGGTCGGCTTCAGCTCGTTCGTCTCGACGGGCTCGATGCTCGACGTGGGCTGGGGTGACCTGATCGATTATTTCGGCTACGACGCGAGCACGCAAAGCATCTTGATCTACATGGAATCGGTCGGCGATGCGCGGTCGTTTCTTTCGGCGGCTCGCGAAGTGGCGATGGCGAAGCCGATCATCGTAATCAAGGCCGGACGGACCGAAGCGGCGTCGAAGGCGGCGTCATCGCACACGGGCGCGCTCAGCGGCAGCGACGAGGTGTTCGACGCAGCGCTGCGGCGCTGCGGAGTGTTGCGCGTGCGGAGCATTTCGGACGTATTTCATATGGCGGAAGTGCTCAGCAAGCAGCCGCGGCCGGCCGGCCCCCGGCTGATGATTCTCACGAATGCTGGCGGGCCGGGGGTGCTGGCGACGGATTCGTTGATCGGCAATGGCGGAGAGCTGGCGCAGCTTTCGGATAATTCGCGCGCGGCGTTCGACAGATTGCTGCCACCGCATTGGAGCCACGGCAATCCGATCGATATCCTCGGCGACGCCGATCCCGAGCGCTACGCGCGCGCGCTTGAAATCGCCATGCATGACCCGGGAAGCGACGGGCTGCTCGCGATTCTCGCGCCGCAAGGAATGACCGATCCGGCGAGCGTGGCGAATCGCCTCGCGCCGTATGCGAAAGGCCAGCGGAAGCCGCTGCTCGCAAGCTGGATGGGCGGAATGGAAGTCGAGAAAGGGCGCGGAATCCTGAACGCAGCTGGAATCCCGACATTCGACTATCCCGACACGGCGGCGCGCGCCTTCGAGTACATGTGGCGCTATAGCTACCACCTGCGCGGGCTGTACGAGACGCCATCAATTGCCGATGATCCGGGCGTCGCGCAGGAACGGGCGCGTAAGGCGCGCGAGATTCTCGCGTCGATTGCGGCGCAGGGGCGGACGCTGCTGACCGAATTCGAGTCGAAGCAGATTCTGGCGCTTTACGATATTCCGACGGTGCCGACGAAAGTGGCGCGGACGGCGGACGAGGCGGTAGGCATCGCGCGCGAAATGGGCGTGCCGATCGTGGTGAAGCTGCACTCGTACACGCTGACGCACAAGACCGACGTCGGCGGCGTGAAGCTGGATTTGCGAACGCCGGAATCGGTACGCGAAGCGTTTCGCGCGATCGAGACAAGCGCAATCGAGCATGTCGGCGCGGAAAGCTTTCAGGGTGTCACCGTGCAGCCAATGGTGCGCCTCGATGGCTACGAATTGATTCTCGGCAGCAGCGTCGATCCCCAGTTCGGTCCCGTGCTGCTCTTCGGCTCGGGCGGGCAGCTTGTGGAGGTCTATCGCGACCGCGCGCTCGCTTTGCCGCCACTCAATACGACGCTCGCGCAGCGGCTGATGGAGCAGACGAAAATTTACAAGGCGCTCGGCGGCATCCGCGGAAGGAAGCCCGTCGACATGCAGGCGCTCGAGAGCGTGCTGGTGCGGTTCAGCTACATTTCGGTGGAGCTGCCGCGCATCAAGGAGATCGACATCAATCCGCTGCTTGCTTCACCGGACGGGCTGATGGCGCTCGACGCACGAATCGTCCTGTTCGATGCGAGCGTCGCCGACGCCGATCTGCCGCGAACGGCGATCCGGCCGTATCCCGCGCAATACGTCTGGCAATGGAAGGCGAAGAACGGGGAGGAAATGCTGATCCGGCCGATCCGCCCCGAGGACGAGCCGTTGATGGCGCGCTTCCACGAATCGCTCTCCGAGCAGAGCGTGTTTCTCCGGTACTTCCACATGGAAAATCTGACCTCGCGCGTGGCCCACGACCGTCTGCTGCGCAAATGCTTCATCGATTACGACCGCGAAATGGCGCTGGTAGCGGAGGCGAAAAATCCGGCCACCGGCGAAGCCGAAATCCTGGGCGTAGGACGGCTGACGCGCGAGCGCGACCGCAGCGAAGGCGAATTGGCGGTGCTCGTGACGGATCGAGTGCAAAAGGTCGGTTTGGGCACTCAGCTGATCCGGCGTTTAATCGAGGTCGCGCGCTGCGAGAAGTTCGAGCGGATCGTTGCGCTCACGATGCCCGAGAATACCGCGATGCGGTCGCTTGCAGAACGCTTCGGTTTCGTCACCGAAGCAACGGAAGACCCCTCACAGGTCAAAGCCGTTCTCACGCTGTAAAGGGAAATGAGAGCGGAGCGAACAGTCACAAAGAGAGATCCTTCGCTTCGCTCAGGATGACGATCGCGGCTTGCGAGTGACGCACGAGAGGGAGATTCGATGGAACACGCTGTCGGAGTCGACCGTCTTCAGTTCGCGTTTACGGTGACCTTCCACTACATCTTTCCCCAGTTGACGATGGGGCTGGCGTTGCTGCTCGTCTATCTGAAGACGAAGGCGCTGCGCACCGGCGACGAACACTACAACCGCGCGGCGCGTTTCTGGGCGCGCATCTTCGCGATCAACTTCGCGATCGGAGTGGTCACCGGTATCCCGATGGAGTTTCAGTTCGGCACCAACTGGGCGCACTTTTCGCGGAGCGCCGGAGGCGTGATCGGGCAGACGCTCGCGATGGAAGGAGTCTTCTCGTTTTTCCTCGAGTCGAGCTTTCTCGGATTATTTCTATTCGGCGAGAAGAAGCTCGGGCGAATCGGCCACTGGTGGGCGGCATTTCTCGTGTGGCTGGGATCGTGGATGTCCGGCTACCTGATCGTTGCGACCGACGCGTGGATGCAGCATCCGGTCGGATACGCGCTCGGGCCGCACGGCGAAATCATGCTCTCGAGTTTTTGGGGGCTGCTGCTGAATAGATGGGCGCTCTGGCAATACGCGCACAACATGATCGGCGCGGTGCAAACGGGCTGCTTTGTGATGGCGGCCGTCGGCGCGTTTTACATCCTCGATAAGCGCGACGAGGCGTACGGGCGCACGTTCGTGAAGGCGGGCGTGATCGTCGGCGTGATTGCGGCTTTGATCCAGCTTTTCCCGACGGGCGACATGCAGGGCAGGATGATTTCGCAGAATCAGCCGGTGACGCTTGCGGCGATGGAAGGACTTTTCGAATCGCAGCAAGGAGCGCCGCTGGCGATTTTGGGACAACCGGACGTCGAGAACAGGCACCTCGATAACCCGCTCATGGTGCCGGATGCACTCAGCTTTCTCACCTATCGCCAATGGAACGCGAACGTGCGGGGACTCGACAGCTTTTCGCAGGACCTCTGGCCGGATCGCATCGCGCTGCTTTATTTCAGCTATCACGTGATGGTGGGCCTCGGCACGATTTTCATCGCCGTGATGCTGGTGGCCGTGTTTCTTTTGTGGCGGCGCAAATTGTATGAAACGCGCTGGATGCTATGGCTGCTGATGCTGTGCGCGCCCTTCCCCTACATCGCGAACACGGCGGGATGGATGACGGCGGAATTGGGCCGGCAGCCGTGGCTGATCTACGGGCTGATGCGGACGTCGGAGGGCGCGTCGCCGAGCGTTGCCGCGGGGAACGTGTGGTTCACTTTGATCGGATTCATGGGGATGTACGGCGTGCTGGCGATTCTGTGGCTCTTTCTCGTGTGGCGCGAAATCGAAATCGGACCCGAGCTGCGGCCGCTGGACGCGGCCGGCGTCGCGATCATACCGGAACACTAAGGAGGCGCGAATGGGAACAATCTGGTTCTGCCTCGTGGCTGTGATGATCGCGGTGTACGTCCTGCTCGACGGATTCGATCTCGGCGCGGGCGCGATCCATCTGCTGGTGGCGAAAACGGACGCGGAACGCCGCCAGGTGCTGGCCAGCATCGGCCCCGTGTGGGACGGCAATGAGGTGTGGCTGCTCGCGGCGGGCGGTACGCTCTATTTCGCGTTTCCGGCGCTGTATGCGAGCGGCTTCAGCGGATTCTATCTGCCGCTGATTATGGTTCTGTGGTTGCTGATTCTGCGCGGCACGTCCATCGAATTTCGCAGCCACATCAAGAGCGACGTCTGGCAGCCGATGCTGGACTTCGTTTTCTGCGCGTCGAGCCTGCTGCTGGCGGTATTTTTCGGTGCGGCGCTGGGCAACGTGGTGCGGGGCGTGCCGCTCGATGCGAGCGGCTATTTCTTCGAGCCGCTGTGGACGAATTTCAATTTTGGCGACAACGCGGGAATTCTCGACTGGTACACGATTCTCGTGGGGGTCCTCGCGCTCGGCGCGCTGATGATGCACGGCGCGCTTTGGCTGCGAGTGAAGACGGCTGGCGCGGTGAGCGAGCGCGCGGCGGGTGTGGCGGGCGCGGTGTGGTGGCCTGTGGCTCTGCTGACGATTGTGGTTTCGCTCATCACGTTTCGCGTGCAGCCCAACGTGATGAGCAATTTTGCGAAGTGGCACTGGGGGGTTGTGTTCCCGGTGCTCGCGGTGGCGGGGATGATTGCGGTGAAGATGTACCTTCGGGCGAAAGACGAATGGGGCGCGTTTCTCGGATCATGCGCGTATCTCGCCGGGATGCTGACGAGCGTCGTCTTCGGCGTCTATCCGATGGTGCTGCCGGCGCGGAATCCGGCCTACGCTTTGACGGTCGCGAATGCCAAGGCGGCCGATTACGGGCTGAAGATCGGCCTCGCCTGGTGGGTGATCGGGATTCTGCTCGCGACTGGATATTTCACGTTCGTGTACCGGTCATTCGCCGGAAAAGTGGACGTGGGCGAGGATAGCCACACCTAGCCGGGAATCTCACAGAGACACACCGAGATCTGATAACGTTTCATCTTTGTTCAAGCGAGGCCGCCAATGTGGGTGCTTTTGTTTCTCTTTCTCCTGCAAACGAATCCCAATCCTTGCGAGGCCCTGCCTGCTCAAGCTCAGTCGCCGTCCCTGATCGTTCAAGTTGTTGACCCGGATTGGCTGCCGGTGCCGGGAGCGCAGGTGACGGTCGAACCGTTAGCCAGTGACCAAAAGACAAAATCGAGCCGCACGGAAACAGACAAAGATGGTTATGCCAAGTTCTCCGTCTCGGGCGACGCTGATTATGCCATTCACGTGGAATTGTATGGGTTCAAACGTGAGAGTCTAGAGCACGTGCATCTTTTCAAGACCTCGAGCTCGTCCGTGCCTGCATATGTGCAGCTTAAGCTGCGCCTCTCGGGGCCTGGCACGATGGTCCACTAGGGATCTCGCGACAAGCCCTTTGGCGGACAGGCTATCTGTCGCGACTCCCGCGCTTGCGTGATGATGAGGAGGCGCGAGCGGGGTTCCTATTTCGCGTTGGGGTCTCGCTTTACGCCGTTGTCCATGAACTCGAGCCAGAAGCCCTGCGGATCGCTGACGAAGAACATGCGCGTCGTGGGAGCGATGAAAACCGGCGCGTCGGACGGGCTCGTGGTGTGCAGGCCGGCTGCTTTGACGCGGGCGATCATCACGTCGTCGTCTTTCGACATGAACAGGAAATGCGCGGCGCCGGGATCCTGAAAGTGCGGACGCGCGAAATGCTTGCCGTGATGCGCGTATTGGATCAGCTCCATCACAACGGGGGAGCCAGGAACCATCGCTTCGGCCAGCCGGAACTGCCCGGCAATTCCGGTAAGATCCTGGTACGTTTTGTCACCCATTAGCGACGGGCTCACCCAGAATTTGAAATCGGGGCCGACGAGGCTCTCGTACATGTGGCAGGTATCGTCGATATTGTTGACGATCACCGCGACGCGCGCGCCCAGGACATTGCTGCCGGGTGCGGCGGTTGTCGGCGGCGCGGGCGTCTGCTCGATCAATTCCACCGGGTATCCGTCCGGATCGCGGACGAAGACCGCGCGGATTTTGCCGGTCATGCCGGGCCAGCCCGAAAGCTCGACGGGATTTCCGCCGGGAGTGATGACGGGATAGCGCTCGGCCGTCAGAAGCTTGAGCGTTTTATCGAGATCCGCAACGATGATCTTCAAGTAGGAGGCGCCCGGATCGGTGAGAAGCGGATGGAACGGCTGCTTCGCGATTCCCTGGATCTCGATCGACTCGATCGTCATTTCAGGGTCGCCCGGCGCAGCGGAGGTGCCGGGAATCGGAAGAAGCGCGACGCGGCTCACCTGTGCGTAGGGATCCGGCGCTCCCTGTACGAGCGACGCAACCTCCTGCAATCCGCGATTCCCGAAAAATGGGCGCGGCTGGTCGCGCGTGCCGCGAAGTTCGAACCCGATCAGATCGTGGTAGAAGTGCATGATGTCCTCGACGTCGCCGACCTGGCGGCCGAGGTGGCCGGGACGAAGCGCGTCTCCGGGCCGCGCGATTCCCGTGGGCGGCGCATCGAGTGTCGCGCAGGATGTTTGCGCCGAGGCGATCGGGACGACGACCAGCAGCATCAGGCCTGCTATGGCAATTCCGTATGCGATTTTTTTCAGTGATCGGGACACAGGGCCCTCTTTAATGCGGATGGAATTTCCATTTCAAACTTCGGTTCGTCGCGCATCATACGCTTCGTGCGCCCAGGTCACAACGAATTTGCCGCTGTGACGACGCTTGCGCATCTTCCGCATCGGCGATATAACCTGCTCCAATCGTGCGAGGGGGGAACATGAAAATCGGACGTAGAGAATTTCTCGAAGGTTCATCGAAGCTGGTTTCGGCGGGGATGCTGGCGGCGGGCGTGGCGGCGGGCGCTGGCTCTGCCGCTGCGGAAAAGGTGGCGAGCGAGGCGCAGGCGCCAAAACGAAAATATCGCCTGATCGCGACCGAAGAAGCGTTTGCGATTCCCGAACAGAGAGATGAGTTCCGCAAAATCGCGGGAATCGCCTACTCGAATCCCGATCTGGACATGTGGCGCAATTTCCTGAACCCCGCGCCCAATGCGCCGCCACTGCTGAGGCGCCTGCTTGATCTCGAAGGCGAGAGAATCCAGATCATGGACGAGGCCGGCGTCGACATGCACTTGCTTTCGCTCACTTCGCCGGGCGTGCAGATGTTCGACAAAGAGACCGCCACGAGCTTGGCGACGGTGGCCAACGACCGCTTGGCCGAGGTGATCAAAAAGCATCCGACAAGGTTTACCGGGCTCGCGAGCTTCGCTCCGCAGGACCCGGCGCGCGCGGCGAAGGAAATCGATCGCGCGATGAATCAACTGAAGCTCAACGGGCTGATCGTCAATTCGCATACGAATGGCGAATATTTCGACGATCCGAAATTCTGGCCCATCTTCGAAGCGGCGACCGCTTCGAAAGCCGCGATCTACATTCACCCGCGAAACCTGCCCGATCCATGCACGTTCATGACCGCGCCTCGCGCCGACGTGAACCTTGCCGGCGCGCTGTGGGGATTCCAGATGGAAACGGGCGTGCACGCCATGCGGATCATCGTCGCCGGCGTGTTTGACCAATTCCCGGATTTGAAAATCGTTCTCGGGCACATGGGCGAGGGCGTGCCTTATTGGCTCTACCGGATCGATTACATGTACAAGGCGTATTCGCACGGGCATTCGAAGCTGAAGAAAACGCCGAGCGAATACGTGAAGGACAACATCATCATCACGACCAGCGGAATGAACGACCACAAAGTGCTGCAGTATTGCTGCGATGCGCTGGGCGCGGACAACATCATCTATGCGATCGACTACCCGTATCAGGAAATGGTCGAGTCGGCCGATTTCATGAGATCGGCGCCGCTGCCGGAAGAGGAAATGGAGAAAATCACGCACGGAACTTCGGAGGAGCTGTTCCACATTCCACCGGCGTGATGCGATGTTTGCCTGAGCCCGCCAACCGAACAGAACCAACGCGAGGAGAACGATCGCACATGGGTCCTGTGCCTCCGCCAGGCGTCTCCGTAAAGACTTTCCAGCAGGCGCTCGACGCGTTTAAACCTCAAAGCTCGTCAGGCGCCGCCGCCGGAAGCTGAAACCGCGGCCGGCGATTGGGTCACGGCGCTTTCGATCGTCATCTGCACGGTAACGGTGGTGCCGCTTTCGTTTGACTCGATATTCAGGCGTCCGCCTTGCTCTCGCGCTCGTTCGCGCATGCCCGCGAGTCCTACGCCGGTATGCGATCCCGACACGCGAAAGCGCTCCAGCAATTCGGGCGGAATTCCCTTTCCGTAATCGCGAATGCGAAGAGTGACTTCGTGCGCCGTTCTTTCGAGCGCGACATCAGCGCGCGTGCTGTTTGAATGGCGGTGAATGTTGGTAAGGCATTCCTGAAGCACGCGAAACAGGGCAAGCTCCACGGAATGCGGAAGGCGAGGCATATCGTCGGGAATCTCCGAAGTCACCTGGATGCCGCTGCGCTGGGCGAACCCGTCCAGATACCACTTGGAGGCGAAGGCGAATCCCATTTCATCGAGCAGGGGCGGATGCAGCAGGTACGAAATCGTGCGCGTTTCGGCGATGCAGCGGTCCAGATACTCGAGCGACTCGGAAAGCTCGGCGGCGGAATACCGGTTCGCCAGGGTCGAGAGGCTCATCTTCACGAGATTCAAGTATTGGCCGAGGCTGTCGTGAACCTCGCGCGAAAATTTTCGCCGCTCTTCGTCCTGAATGTGGAGGAGCCGCGTGCTGAGCAAGCGCAACGATTCCTGGCTGTCGAGCGCGAGCTTCTCCGCGCGCTGGCGTTCGCGAAGCTCCGATCGCAGGAGCCGGTAATTGAGATACAGCAGGCCGACCGAAATGGCGAACGTCGCCGCCACGATCGATACGATCGCGATGAAGAGCAGGCTTGAAACATCGAGCCGCCGGTCGAAGGCTACTTCCTCCTCCAACGCCATTTGTTGAAACACCGAGTTCATTTCGTCGGCAACGACCACGCGCTGCCTCGTCAATTCCGTTTGCAAACCATCGTTGTCCGTGTGTTCCCTCCGGTCCTCGATGGAAGTTCTCATCAGCGCAAGCCGCCGGTCCGCAAGCAGGACCATCTGGGCGTACCAGCGTTCGTGGTCGGGCACGTCCTGGATTAGATTGCGGACCTGCTCGATTTTCCCGGGGACCTCCTTGACCAGTTGATGATACTGATCCAAAAAGTGGTTATCGTTCGAGGTGAGGTAGCCGGTTTGAGCGCGGCCGGCGGTGCTGAAGGTCGACTCGAGGTCAGCGAGCGCCACTTCCACGTCGTGCGCCCGATCGACGCGCCGCAGGCTCGACTGCAGCAGCACAATCGTAACGCCGGCGGCGAGGGCACTCAGAATGAGAAAGGCCAAACCGGCCGCGAACGTCAATCGTGGTTTATTCCACACCATCGCCTTACCTTGAAAGGGGAACCGCCCCGCCGTCGATTATACCTTGCGCTAGGTCAGCCCACGCGTAGATTGGTTGCGCGTATTCGGCGCAAGGTTGGCGGCGCGCCGGGCGATTTTTCTTGGATATTGCGTTGACATCGCCGCAGCAATGATGAATTATCCCCGCGCTTTCCGCTGCAGCTCGACGGCGCGGCGGTGCGCCCGGTTTCACGGCTTGCGAGGGGGAGTTCAGATTGGCAAGGAGCGAATTTTTCGGCTGGAAGCTTCTGTGGATCCTCTGGGCAGTGATCTTCCTGAATTTCGCTTTTCCGACCTTCGGCATGAGCGTCGTGAATACGGACATGGCGCGCGCCATGCACCTCAACCACAAGGAACTGGGGCTGGCCTACTCGGCGTTCAGTCTGATGGCGGGACTTCCGGCGCCGCTGGCGGCGCTGTCGATCAACAAATTTGGAATCCGGTTCACGATGGTGACGGGCGCGCTGTCGATGGCGGTCGGGGCGCTTCTGATGGTGTTCGTGGCGCACACGGCGCTCGAGGCGATTTTGGTGCTGGCGCTGCCCGTGGGCTTCGGAGCGATGATGTGCGGCACGCTCGCGCCGCAGGTGGCCATGGCGCGATGGTTTCACCGGAAGCGCGCGCTGGCGATCGCGACCGTGCTGAGCGCGTCGGGCACCGGCGGCTGCATCGCAGTTCCTCTGCTGAATCACGTGATTGCCGCTTCGGGTGGGAACTGGCGCGCGGCGTGGGTGTGCATGGGATCGGGATCGGTCGCCGCGGCGCTGGTGGCCGTGCTGTTTGTGAAGGAGAGCCCGGAGCAGATGGGCCAATTGCCCGATGGTGATGCCCCTGGGGCATCCGCAGCAAAAGACCCGCCCGCCTCCGCGGCTGCGGCGGAAATCAAGCTGCGCTCGAGCGTGTTCAAGACCACGGAGGACTGGAGGCTCGGCGAAGTGCTGAGGACGCCGAGCGTGTGGATGCTGGTCCTGACGTATCTTGGATTCTTCGCGGGATTTTTCATCTTCATCGCACATGGCATCGCGAATCTGGAAGGATTGGGACACTCGCCCGCGGCTTCCGCGAGATCGGTCGCGCTGGTGCTGTTTTCGGCGCTGCTCGGCCAGTTCACGATTGCGGCGCTGGGAGATCGCATCGAGATGCGGTTTCTCTTTGCGGTGGCCGTGTGCTTTTTCGGCGCCGGGATTTGGCTGGCGGCGCGGGCAGTGGGGCCGATGGCGCTCTATCCCTACGCGATCCTGATGGGCAGCGGCTTCGGCGCGTCGTTCACCTGCATGATGACGATTCTCGGCAATTACTACGGCCCGAAAGCCTATCCGCTGGTGCTCGGCGTCACGATGCCTTTCGGAACGGTCGTCGGCGCGATCGGGCCCGTGGTGGCGGGATATTTCTCCGACAAATACGGAAGCTATGTATACCCGTTTTCGGGCGTCGCTGCAATTTGTGTCGCCACCGGCGTGCTGCTGATTTTCGCGAAGCCTCCTGTGAAGCCTCGTCTCAAGCATGCAGGACGCGATAAAATCGCAGCCGCGGCACAGGCGATGTAGGCGCGCCATGCGCGTAAATTCTTTTTAGCCGGGACTCCGGGTTGAAATCCATAAAAATCACGGCCGCGGTGATCGAGAAGATCGGCGCGCCTTTCGTCCTCCAGGAACTCGAGCTGGATGGCCCGCGCGCGGATGAGATTCTCGTGCGGATCATCGCCGTCGGCATCTGCCAGACCGACGTGCACGTGCGCGACCGCGTGCAAGCGCCCGGGCTGCCGATGGTTCTCGGGCACGAAGGCTCGGGCGTCGTGGAAGAAGTTGGCGGCGCGGTGACGGCTGTGAAGCCGGGCGACCGCGTCGTGCTTTCGTACGACGCGTGCGGGCAGTGCCGATTCTGCCTCAGCGGCCGCTACACGTATTGCGAGCATGCCATGGCGATCAATTTCGGCGGCTCCCGCCTCGACGGAACGAACGCGCTGCATCGCGCGGGCGCAGAAGTCCACGGACATTTTTTCGGGCAGTCGTCCTTCGCCACTTATGCGCTGGCCAGCGAGCGCAACGTGGTGAAAGTTTCCGGTGACTTGCCGCTCGAACTGCTCGGCCCACTCGGCTGCGGCTTGCAGACCGGCGCGGGCGCGGTGCTCAATTCGCTGCGCGTGCCCGCGAATGCAAGCATCGCGATCTTGGGTACGGGCGCCGTGGGCCTCGCGGCTGTGATGGCCGCGCGCGCGGCGGGCGCAAGTCCGATTATCGGCGTCGATCTTGTGCCGAAGCGGCTGGCGCTGGCGATGGAACTCGGCGCGACGCACACCATCGACGCGCGCAAAGAAGACATCCGCAAGCGTATCGCCGAGATCACCGGCTCCGGCGTGGACTACGTCCTCGAAATCACTGCGCTGCCCGAAATGCTGAAGCTCGCGGTCGATATCCTTGCGCCGTGCGGAACCGCGGGGCAGATCGGCGGCGGAGTGCCCGGCGCCGAGGCTCCCATCAGCATGAGCCGCCTGCTGCTGGGCCGCACCGTACGCGGCATCGTTCAGGGCGACTCGATCCCGCGCATCTTCATCCCCAGGCTCATCGAGATGTATCGCCGCGGCCAATTCCCATTCGATCGCCTCGTCCGCTTCTACGATTTCGCGCAGATCAATGAGGCCGTGGCCGACGCCACCACGGGCGACACGATCAAACCGATTCTTCGCATCGGAGCGCCATGATTCGCAGCTTCAAGTCGCTACTGGCGCTGGCCCTGCTGTTGTCTTGCCTCGCTGCTGCCGCTCAAACCGACACCGTCAAATCGCCCACGGTTGGCCAGCCGGACGTCGGCTCTCGAACGATACTCGGAATCACGCTCGGCCAAGCGAACCTTGCGCAGGTACAGGCTAAGTTCGGCCCGGCAAAGCTCTGGCGCGATGGTGACGCCTCTACGGCGGAGATGAAGGTTTGCTATCTCTCTGCAGAGCCTGACGCCGTGGCGATCGTTTTCGCTTCGAACGCAGAAATGGCGGGACCACCGGAGAATCAAGTCACAGATATAAGAATCGTTGAGCTCGCCGCTTACAAAGACCGCTCAAACTGCCGGAACTTGACGATTCCCGGAAACGAAGTGACGACGACGAACGGCCTCGGCCTTGGATTAACGAGACAACGCGTTCGCAGCATTCTAGGGGCACCCACAAGCATCGCTGGCTCCACCTGGGAATATTCTTGGGACGTCGACGTACCAATACCCCCTACCGACAAGAGCTACCAGTATTGGCTGGACAGGAAGGACGAGTGCTTCGAGGGCAAGAAGCCGTTTTTCACCGTTAACTCTGGTATTGCGTTGAGATTTGCCGGAGACAAAGTCGTCAGCCTAAACCTCAGCCGCACTGAAAGTATTTGCTGACTCCCGGCATACGTCGGAACTCTCTCATTTCCTATGGCGTTGCTTTGTACTGGAACGAGCCAGCACGGTGTAAACTCGGGGCCGGCTAAAGGCTGGGTGGGCGCGCACACGTGCGCGTGGGGGCCGATTTGGAGAGTGTTGCGCAAAAGTCGAGCGTCATCGACGTTATCGACCGGCATTCGCTCGGCGCGTTTCAGATTTGCACGGTCGTGCTCTGCGGCCTCGTGCTGGTGCTCGACGGCTTCGACGCGATGGTCATCAACTACACGGCGACCTCGATTGCGGACACGATGCACGTCGCCGTCAGCCACTTTGGCACGATTTTTTCTTCGAGCCTGATTGGACTGATGATCGCGGCGATGGCGTCGGGTCCGATCGCCGACCGCTGGGGCCGCAAGTGGCCGGTGATCGTTTCGGTGTTCAGCTTTTCCGTGTTTTCGCTTCTCACCGCGCACGTAGCCACCTTCAACGAACTTTGGGTGCTGCGGTTTGTCACCGGGCTGGGTCTGGGCGGCGCGATGCCCAATGTGGTTGCGCTCGCTTCCGAGTACGTCCCGCGGCGAACGCTACCGGTTGCGGTGTCGATCCTGTTCATCGGAATGCCGCTCGGAGGCAGCCTGGCGGGATTCGTCAGCGCGGCGATGATCCCGAAGTGGGGATGGCGCTCGCTCTTTTATGTCGGCGGCATACTGCCGCTCGCGATTTCGATTTTGCTGATCGCGCTGCTGCCGGAATCGATCCGCTTCCTGGCGGTGAAGGGCAGAGCTCCGGCAACAATCCGCCGGATCATGGCTCGCATTGCTCCCGAGGTCGCCACGGCGGACATGAATCTTGCGGCGCCCGAAGACGAAAAGCACGCCGGCGTTCCCGTCAAGCATCTCTTCACCGAGGGACGCGCCGTCGGCACGATTCTCCTGTGGATTCCGTATTTCATGAATCTGCTGCTCATTTATTTTATCGGGAGCTGGCTGCCCGCGCTGCTGCGGAGCGAGGGCATGGCAATTTCGGTTGCCTCCACAACGGCGGCGCTGGTCAGCTTTGGCGGCATGTTCGCTTGTATCGCCGAAGGATATCTGATCAAGTGGCGCGGGGCGGGCGCAATTTTGGTGGCGGAGTATTTGTTGGCAGGGGTATTTCTTGCGGCGCTGGCGCGGCTAAGCGTGCCGTTCCACGCCGTGCAATTGCTGACCTTCGGCATCGGGTTCATGATCATCGGGTCGCAGGGCGGCTTGAACGCGCTCGCCGCGAATTTTTATCCCACCGCGGTGCGCTCCACCGGCGTCGGCTGGGCGCTGGGAGTGGGCCGCATCGGTTCGATCGTGGGGCCGCTGCTCGGCGGGATGTTTCTCGCGATGGGATGGAAGCCCGGCGACATGTTGCTGTTCGGCACCGTGGTCGCCGCATGCGCGAGCATTTCGATTTTGCTGAGCGCATTTTCGCGCGGCGCAAGCGCGTACCGGCCGGATCTGGGCCCGAATCAGGCCGGATAGCCAGAGGAGGCATAACATGGCTGCGACGACACGCACGACGGCGGACGAAAAAGCGGAAGCGCGGAAGGCATTCTACGCGCGCATCGGCAAGCAGCATCTCGCGCCGCTGTGGGAGCGCCTGAGCGGCCTGGTGACGCGTTCGCCGCAGCCTGCAGCGAAACCTGTGCATTGGAAATACGCGTCGGTGCGGCCGGACCTGCTCGCGGCGGGCTCGCTGCTGACTGCCGAAGAAGCCGAGCGGCGCGTGCTGATTCTCGAAAATCCCGGCTTGCCCGGCCAATCGAAAATCACAGGCTCGCTCTACGGAGGCTTGCAGCTGCTGATGCCCGGCGAACGAGCGCACGCGCATCGCCACACGGCAAGCGCGCTGCGGCTATTTCTCGAAGGCGCGGGAGCATACACCGCCGTCGATGGCGAACGGACCATCATGGAGCGCGGCGATTTCGTCCTCACGCCTGCGTGGACCTGGCACGAGCACGGAAACGAAGGCCCCGATCCGGTGATCTGGCTCGATGGGCTCGACGTGCCGATCGTCAATTTATTCGACACAAGTTTTTCCGAGGCTCATGAGGAAGAAGGAAAATCTCCCGCCGCGCGGCCGGTGCGCGATTCCGAAATTCGCTATGGCGGCACGCTGCTGCCAGAAGGCGCGAAACTCGAATCGCTTTCGTCTCCGCTGCTCAATTACCGCTACGAGCGTACTCGCGAAACGCTCGCCGTGCTGCACAAGAACGGGCCGCTCGATCCGTGCCACGCCGTGAAGCTGCGTTACGTGAATCCGCTCACCGGCGGCGCGGTGATGCCCACGATGAGCGCGGCGGTCCAATTGATCCCGCGCGGCTTCGAAACTACGCCGTACCGATCGACGGAAGGAATCGTATTCGTGGTGGTCGAGGGCAAGGGCCGCAGCAAAATTGGCGATTCGTCATTCGAGTGGAATGAAAGCGACGTCTTCGTCGCGCCCAGCTGGGCGGAGCAGACGCACCGCGCGGAGACCGAAGCGGTAATCTTCAGTTTCTCCGACCGCGTCGCGCAGGAAAAGCTCGGAATATGGCGCGAGGAGCGCGCCTCGGCCTGAGATTTAAATGTAGCGCCTCGGCCTTTAGCGCGGCATCTTCCGAAGGAAACTCCTGCAATCATCCGCACGACATCGCACCTGAAACCCTCCACGTGATGACACTTTCAGCAAGGTCGCGCCAGCTCCGCGCGAGAGCAATCGGAAACGCCAGTAGACTGGGAAAGAAGCGATCCCTTGATGAGCGTTGCTACTGAAACAATGACTGCTCCCGCTGCCAGCGGCGCCGGCGCGCGTCCTGGCGGGCCGTGGATCTACAAGCCGTGGCTCGATCTGGTCGTTGGCTGCGGCGCGTGGTCGGCTCCGCTGCTGCTCGTCACCGCGTGGCTCTCGCCTTCGCACACGCACTCGTGGGTGGTCGGTTTTTATTTCCTAGCCATCATTTTCAACTATCCGCATTTCATGGCGACGGTCTATCGCGCCTACCGCACGCGCGAGCAGTTCGAAAGATACAAATTCTTCACGCTGCACCTTACGCTGCTGCTCGTGATCACGGGCGTGCTGCTGCATACGTCGTACCGCCTGCTGCCATGGGTTTTCACGCTCTACATCTACTGGAGCCCGTGGCATTACGCCGGGCAAAACTACGGCCTGATGAAGATGTTCGTGAAGCGAACCGGCGAGACGCTGACGCAAAATCAGGGTCGCTGGCTGCGCGCCGCGTTTATTGCGTCGTACGTGATGCTGCTCGCGAGCTTCGAGACGGGCGGCTCGAGCGACCCGCTGATTCTCTCGCTCGGCCTGCCTGCAAAATTCACGATTCCGGTGCGCATCGCGCTGGGGGGAGCTTTCGTTTTCTGCGCGTGGGTTTCCGTGCACGACCTGATCGTGCGAAGCGGATTCCGGCGGATGATCGCGCCGCTCACCCTGCTGTTGACGCAGTTCCTGTGGTTCGTCCTGCCGACGCTGATTGAGATCCGCTCGGCCATTCCACAAACGCGCTACAGCAGCGGGATTTTGGCGGTCCTGCACTCGGCGCAATATATCTGGATCACCAGCTATTACCATCAGCGCGACGCGCGCGCGGCGGGCCAGCCAAAATGGCGCTTCGCCGGCTATTTCCTGACGCTCGTCGCCGGCGGCATCGCGCTCTTCATCCCCGGGCCGTGGCTGGTGAGCTACATTTTCCATTATGATTTCACGACGAGCTTCCTGATCTTCACGGCGCTCGTGAATATCCACCACTTCCTGCTCGACGGCGCCATCTGGAAGCTGCGCGACTCGCGCGTTTCGTCGGTGCTCGTTGCTCCGTCGGAAAGCACGGGCGCCAGCCGGGCGCTGAAAGCCAACGCGCGGCCGGCGAGATCAAAAGCCGCCTCGAGCGCCAAGCCAAAGCGCACGTTCCGCTTTTTGTCCACGCCCGCGTTCCGCGCGGCCGTGGTCGGCCTGTTTTTCTTGTGGGGCGCCGCCGATCAGGTTCGCTTCGCGCTGGGCACGAGCAATGAAAGCCTGCCGTCTCTGCTGCGAGCGGCCGCCATGGAGCCCTACGACAGCATGGTGCTGACGCGACTCGGTTCGGCCGAAGAAGGCGAAGGCCAAAGCGACAAGGCTATCGACGCACTGACGCGCGCGGCAAATCTCAATCCGCACAACGAGGCCCTGCAGCAGGCGTGCGCGCGCGCGATGATCGCGAACGGGCGCTTTGCCGACGCGTACGCATGGTACAAAAAGATGCTCGAAGTCTTTCCGAAGGATTCGGACGCGCTGGTCAACTACGGTTTGCTCGCCGCGAGACTTGGCCAGCCGGACGAAGAAGCAATCGACGCGTGGCAGAAGGCAATCGCAGCGGACCCCAATCAGGTCGATGCTCATCTTTATCTGGCTGAGGCCGAAGACCGCAGCGGCGAGTTCGCGTCCGCGGTCCGGCAGTGGCGCTCCTATTTCCAACTCACGGCTGCCGGATCGGTCTCGCCAGCCGTAACGCAGCAAAGAATCGCCGCCGCGATCCAGATGGCGGACGACGAAACGCGCCTGAACGGAACGAGCGCGGCCCTCGCCGATTATTCTTCCGCCGTTTCGCTGGCCGAGGCCGGGCACGATTCGAAACTCGAGAGCGTCGCCTTATCTCATCTCGCCGATGCGCAAGAAAAGGCCGGCAACACGCCTGCCGCCGCCGCTTCCCACCAGCGCGGCCTAGCTCTCGACGCCAAGGCCAACGACCTCCAGGGCGAGGCGTTCGACTGGTTCAACTATGGCCAATTTTTGCACCGGCACGCGCTTCCCGACGATCTGGCCTACGCATGTCTTCTCCGCGCGCAGGATCTGCTCGCCAGCCATGGCTCTCAGGAACTGAAAACGGTGGAAGCCGCGCGGCGCGAGATGGAAAGTCACCTGGGGAAAAATGCAGGCGAGGTGCACAAAGATTTGCCCAAGCTGCTCGCGAGCGCCGCGAGTCTCCCCGCTAGTTCATTCCGCTGAATTTCGTCCCCCTGATCGCCACCGCACGAACTTCCGTTCGCGCCCGCACATTGAAATGCCCCAGTATGTCGCCCATAGCCAATCGTGATTCGTCCGACATTTTCTTTGAATCTTTCGGTTACAGGGATGCATCTTGTCAAAATAAAAGGATCACGGTATAGATACGAAGTCGAGTTCGCGCCATCTTTTGGCCCTTGGGTGCTCGACGTAGTGACCGAAACGTGTTCGACTGAGGGAGGGCTCATGTCATCTGCTCCGCAGGATCACGGGAGTTTCGATCCGCAACCGTTCCGCCTGGATGTTCAGCTCCACGATCTCCTGACCAACTCACCAGCTCCGAAACCTTTGCTCGTTCCACCGAAGGCAGGCGGGGCCATGACGCTGCCGGACCCGGTCTTCCCGCAGCATCCGGAACTCCTGAATTCCGAAGACAATTACGAGGAGGAGCTGGAGCGCGCGAGGACCGGCCGCCGCAAATGGACGGCTCCGCTCGTCTTGCGCGCCATGAATGGCTGGCTCTTCCCCTACGCGAAGTCGCGCGTGCTTCAGGGAGATTTTCACCCGATCATCGCGTATCTCTTCACGGAGTGGAAATGTAACCTCGATTGCCACTATTGCTGGGCGTTCGAGAACCATGTGAAAGGCATGACCGAGGATGTCGCTCGGCGCTCGATCGATTGGCTGCATTCCACCACCTGCCGCGTGCTCGCGTTCATGGGCGGCGAACCCCTCCTGCGTCCGCAATTCGTCCACAAGATCTCGTACTACGCGGCGAAGAAAGATTTCTGGATCTACCTGGCTACCAACGCGCGGCTCCTGCGGCCCGAGGTGACGGACCGGTTGCTCGATGCCGGCGTGGCTACGATCAATTTCGCCGTCGATTCCGTCGACGAAAAGCCGAGTCTGCCGAAAGCGCTCAAGCCGGTGCGCCCGTACTTCGATTATCTTCTGCGCAAGCAGTACAAGTACGGCACAGCGGTGTTCTTCAATATGAATATCTGCCGGAACAATCTCGACGACATAAAGCAGCTCACCGAAATCGCGCACGACAATGGGATCGCCACCGACTACCACATCAACGAATCGCCGATGCTCGACCAGGATCACTTCAAGCACTACGACGACAACAGCACCTACATCACGAAGGAAGACTGGCCGAAGGTGGACGAGCTGATCGACTGGATCATCGAAAAGAACAAGTCGGGCTACAAGATGGTCAACTCGGTCAAGCGGCTCCAGGACATGAAGGAGTTCCTGCGGGGCAAGGTCGAGCCTTGGAATTGCCGCGCCGGCCAGAATTCGATTATCATTCGTACGGACGGCACGCTCGCTCCGTGCTTTCCCATGTATTCGGCCACGCACGATTGGGGCACGATCAAAAATCACAAGTTCGATGTCCCTCAATTGAATGAGATGAAAAAGACTTGCCACACCCACTGCTTTTCAACACTCAATCACAATCTTGGCTTCTGCTACAATGATTCGCGCGTGATCAAGTGGGTTTTGAAACAAGCGGCGCACGGCTTCCAGGGTGTAACTGGCAGCTTTACCGAATAAAATCGTCAACCTGTAACCCGTTTTGCAAAACTTCGACCACGTGGCCAAAACCTTTCGCATACCTTGCATAGTTCCTTGAGGGAGGAACCATGGCGACACCACTCGTACAGATTGAGCAGGATCGTGAAATCGCCGAGCGTCTAGCGGCGGAAAGGATTCGCCTGCGCAAGCTGGCCGGCCTGGAGGGGCACACCCATTTCCACAAGCCGATCGAGCGCGCCTTCACCGCGGAAGAGCGCAGTAAGGTCACCATCCTGTTTGGCGGCTTTACCTGGAAACACGAGGATCTGATTCGCGCGGTCTTCCAGGGCTCTGGCTATCGCTGCGAAAAGCTGCCCGTGCCCGACGTGCCTGCATTCCAGCTCGGCAAGGAGTATGGCAACAACGGGCAGTGCAATCCGACGTATTTCACGGTGGGCAATCTGGTGCAGTATCTCCAGTTCCTCGAAAAGGAAGGCATCCCCCGCAAGGACATCCTCGACAACTACGTGTTCTTCACCGCGGGATCGTGCGGCCCGTGCCGCTTCGGCATGTACGAAGCCGAGTATCGCTTCGCGCTGAAGAACGCGGGCTTCGACGGCTTCCGCGTGCTGCTCTTCAAGGACAGCGACGGAATCAAGGCCGCGTCCGGCGAGCCGGGGCTGAAGTTCACGGTCGATTTCGGCTTTGGCATGCTCAACGCGATGCACATGGGCGACGTCTTCAACGACCTGATCTATCAGATTCGCCCGTTCGAGGTGAATAAGGGCGAGACCGACCGCATTTTCCGCGAGACAGTCGACGATCTGTGCGACGATTTGAAAAACCGCAAGTCGTTTGAAATCGAGCAGAGCGCGCCGGACTGGGCCAAGCCGAAATTCAAGAGCAATAAAATCCTGCGGAACACGTTCAACGTATTCGGCAAGATGCACGAGCATCTCTGGGGCGAGGATTATCTCGACGCTCTGGCCGCCGCTCGCGCCAAGATGGACACGATCGAAGTCGATCGCACCAAGGTGAAGCCCGTCGTGAAAATCACGGGCGAATTCTGGGCGCAGCTCACCGAGGGCGACGGCAATTTCAATATGTTCAATTTCCTCGAGCGCGAAGGCGCGCAGGTGCTGGTCGAGCCGATCGCCACGTGGGTCGCCTACCTGATGTATCAGGCGAAGGCGCACGCGAAGGCGAAGTATCCGGTCACGCGCCCCTACCGCAGCCCGAAGTGGTATCAGCTGAAACAGCACATGGCGAACCAGATGTCGCTGCGCAAAAAGCTGATGGGCATCGCCGTCGGCGAAAAAATGTGGAACTACCTGTACCACCGCACGGCGGAAAATCTGGGCGGCATCACGCATCACCTCGTACCGCAACCAGAGCTCGCCGAAATGGCGCACCCGTTCTACAACCAGTTCGCGCGGGGCGGGGAAGGGCACCTCGAAGTCGGCAAGAACGTGTACTATACGGTGCACAAGCTTTGCCACATGGTGCTCGCGCTCAAGCCCTTCGGCTGCATGCCCTCGTCGCAATCGGATGGCGTGCAATCCGCGGTTATCAACAAGTTCAGAGATATGATTTTCCTGCCCGTCGAAACTTCCGGCGAGGGCGAAGTGAACGCCCACAGCCGCGTGCAGATGGCGCTCGGCGAGGCCAAGGTAAAGGCCAAGCTGGAATTTGAGGAGACGCTCAAGTCCACTGGCAAGAGCCTCGACGACATCAAGAGCTACATCGCCGAGCATCCCGAGCTGAAGCGGCCGTTCTATCACGTGCCGCACGTCGAGGGCGTCACCGGCACGGCGGCGCAGTTCGTCCTGCACGTGAGCGATCGCATGAACCGTAGCCACCGGTCGTGGCGGCGCTCGCGTTCGCAGGGAATCACCGTACCCAGCGCCGCCTGAGGAGAAGCACGGGAAGTTCTCTTTTCTGCCCGGCGGGCCGCAACGCCCGCCAGCGAAATTTCGGGAGACAAGGATGCACGGACACGATCGCGAGAATCGCTTCTTGGTGGGGTTGGATGTCGGTTCGACGACGGTGAAAGCGCTTGTCGTCGACGCAAAGACCGACGAAATCCTCTGGCAGGATTACCAGCGCCACGAAACCAAGCAGCCGGAAAAGACCCTCGAATTTCTGCGCCGCATGGAATCGGAAGCCGGCATAAGCCGCCATAACACCCGCATGTTCATGACCGGCTCAGGCGGCGGCCTTCTCGCCGATCTGGTGGACGCGAAATTCGTGCAGGAAGTCACGGCCGTCGCGCTTGCGGTCGAGAAAATGCATCCGGAAGTCTATTCCGTGATCGAGCTCGGCGGGCAGGACGCCAAAATCATCGTCTTCAAGGACGATCAGGATAGCGGCCGCAAGAAAAAGATCCCGTCGATGAACGACAAGTGCGCGGGCGGCACGGGCGCGGTGATCGACAAGATCAACGCGAAGCTCAAGATTCCGACCGAGGAGCTGGGCAATCAGGGATACCACGGCGTCAAGCTGCACAAGGTGGCGGGGAAGTGCGGCGTCTTCGCCGAGACGGACATCAACGGCTTGCAGAAAGTCGGCACGCCGCCCGACCAGCTGATGGCCTCGCTTTTCGATGCAATCGTGCTGCAGAACCTCAGCGTCCTCACGCGCGGCCACACGCTGCGCCCGCACGTGCTTTTGCTTGGCGGGCCGAACTCGTTCATCCGGGGCATGCGCGAAGCGTGGCAAGCCAACATCCCCAAGATGTGGGCCGAGCGCAAAGTAGAAATTCCCGCCGGCATGAGTCCCGAACAGCTGATCAAAGTGCCGCAAAACGCGCAATATTTCGCGGCGCTCGGCGCGATCGAATTCGGCAAGGGCGAGGACAGTTGCATCGGCTGCTACCGCGGCGTGGATCAGTTGGTGCACTACATCGAATTCGGCCGCCAGGAAGAGAAGGCCAAGGCGGGCGGCTCGGGCCTGGTGAAGGAGCCGAGCGAGCTCGACTCTTTTAAGGAAGCCTACAAGCGGAAGAAATTCATTCCCGCGACATTCCAGAAGGGGCAGACCGTCGGCGGATTCATCGGAATCGACGGAGGTTCGACTTCAACGAAGGCTGTACTGCTCGATGAGCAGGGCGGCATCTTGTGCAAGGCCTACCAGCTCTCGAATGGCAACCCGATTCAGGACACGATCGACATGTTCGAGAACTTGCGCGGGCAGGCGGAAGCGCAGGGCGCGAAGCTCGAAGTTCTCGGCGTCGGCACAACCGGCTACGCGAAGGACATTCTAAAAGATGTGCTGAAAGCGGACGTGGCGCTGGTCGAAACCGTGGCGCACACCGAATCGGCGCTGAAATTCTACGAAGACCCGCACGTGATCATCGACGTGGGCGGGCAAGATATCAAGCTGATCGTCCTGAAAGACGGCCGCGTGAAGGACTTCAAACTCAACACGCAGTGCTCGGCCGGCAACGGCTACTTCCTGCAATCGACCGCGGAAGGTTTCGGGCTGAAGGTTGAAGAGTTTGCGGACCTGGCGTTTTCGGCGAACTCCATGCCGCTTTTCGGATACGGCTGCGCCGTGTTCATGCAGTCCGACATCGTCAACTTCCAGCGACAGGGCTGGCGCGCGGAGGAAATTCTCGCCGGGCTGGCAGCCGTGCTGCCGAAGAACGTGTTTCTCTACGTGGCCAGCATTCCGAATCTCGCGGCGCTGGGATCGCGATTCGTCCTGCAGGGCGGCACACAAAATAATCTCGCGGTCGTGAAGGCGGAGGTAGATTTCATCCGCAGCAGCTTCCGCGCCGCGGGCAAGCAGCCGGAAATCATCGTTCACGAGCACTGCGGCGAATCAGGCGCGATCGGCGCCGGCGCGGAGGCGGTGCGTCTCTGGAAGAATGGCACGCGCACCACGTTCATCGGCCTCGATGCCGTGCGCAAAATCGAGTATCGGCAGACGCGGAACGAGGACACGCGGTGCAACTTCTGCAAGAACACTTGCCTGCGCACCTTCATCGACATCAAGCTGGACGACGGCACGCACAAGCACATCCACGAAATCGAGGGCAAGGAAGAAGAAGTTCATACCGCTTGCGGCACGCACGGCCACGGGCATGACCACGCCCACGCCCACGCGAGCGACACGAAGGTGGACGTCAGCCTCGAATCTTTGATTCCGATGGCAGCGGCGCCCGCGACCGCCGCGAAGAAGAAGGCGAGCAAAGTTCCGCTCGCGGTCAACGAGCGCCGCCTGATCATCGCGACCTGCGAAAAGGGCACCGTTGAAGACGTGAACGACATGAAGGACATCAAGGCCGGGCTCGACCAGATCAAGGACGCGAATCCGAATTTCGTCGATATCGCGGCGCACGAGGTGTTCCGGCCGACGAACGTGAAGTCGGTGGCCGATCCGATTCCGTCGCGCGCGTGGACGAAGGCGGCGAAGGAGCGCATCGAGCGGATGCAGGCACGGTCGAAGATGCGCGTCGGCATCCCGCGCGTCCTCAATGCTTACAGCTATGCGCCGCTCTTCAACGCGTATTTCGAGAGTCTCGGATTGCAGCCCGAAAACGTGGTCTATTCGGACTACACGACGCCCGAGATGTATCGCGCGGGCGCGAATCGCGGCGCGATCGATCCGTGCTTCCCGGCGAAAATCGGAATCCCGCACGTCTACAATTTGATCCAGGTGAAGCACAAGAAGAAGCCGCTCGACGCAATCTTCTTCCCGATGTACGACGTGCTGACGTCGCCGCTGGTGAAGCTGATGGGCACGAACGCGTGCCCGACGGTGACCGCGACGCCGGAAACAGTGAAGGCCGCATTTACAAAGGAAAACGACGTTTTCAAGGAAGCCAACGTCAAGTATCTGAACCCGATCCTGAATTTCAAGGACAGGAAACTGTTCGCGTTCCAGATGTTCGAGGCGTTCAAGGGCCTGATGGGGCTTTCGCAGGAAGAAAACGACCGCGCGATCGAAGCGGGCTACAAAGCGCTCGAGGATTACGAAACGGGCATCCGCAAACGCGCGCGCGAGACGCTCGACCAGCTCGAGCGCGAGGACCGCATTGGCATCGTGATGCTGGGCCGCGTTTATCACCACGACCCAGGCCTGAATCATGAAATCCTCGAGGAATTCCAGAAGCTCGGCTACCCCATTTTCTCGCAGAACACGCTTCCGCTCGACGAGGACATGCTCGAACGCCTCTTCGGCGAAGAAGTTCGCGCGGGAGTGGTGACGCACACGCTCGACATCACGGACGCGTGGAAGAATTCGTATTCGTGCAGCACGAACCACAAAGTGTGGGCCGCGAAATTCACGGCGCGGCATCCGAATCTCGTGGCGCTCGAAATGTCGAGCTTCAAGTGCGGGCACGATGCGCCGATTTACGGCGTGATCGAAGGCATCATCGAGAATTCCGGCACGCCGTATTTTTGCTTCAAGGATCTCGACGAGAACAAGCCGACCGGGTCGATTCGCATCCGCGTCGAGACGATCGATTATTTCCTGCGGCGCTATCGCGAGACGATCATCAAGCGCCGCCAGTCCGAGCAGGATATCGAAGCACAGCTCGCGCAATACGAAACGCAGCTGCGGCGCGAGATGGAGCGCGGCGCGGGATTGGTCGCCGCGGACTAGCGCGAATTGGGGCCCAAGAGAGATCCTTCGCTGCGTCGCGCGCCCGCAAAACCTGCGGGAAAATCGAAGACGCGTGACTTCACTCAGGATGACGGCGCAGGCGGTTGAGCGGCAAATTCTCCCGTGAAAAATCTGCAATAAGAGGTGACTGGAGCAGCCCCCTAGCGGGGGCTTAAAAGAGCCTTAAGTGATCAAGAAAAGCCGCTTTTGAAGGCTCTTGCCACTTTGTTTCGGGCGTCCATGCGCAAGCCGTCGGGATTCAGCTAGTTCGCTGTGCCGGCGCGGCCCCAGAGTTTTTTCGATGCGATGCGGGCGCCCTCCACAAGCGATTTCAGTTTCATCCACGCGAATGCCGGATAGACCGGGCCGAATCCGGCGAAGGTGCCGAATCCGCAATCGGTGCCGGCCATCACGCGCTCGCGGCCGACCACATTTGCATAGCGAAGCAGGCGCTGCGCTACGACTTCCGGGTGCTCGACGTAGTTGGTGCTCGACGCGACCACGCCCGGAATCAGAACTTTGCCTTCCGGTAGCTTGATTTTGGTCCACGCTTCCCATTCGTGCTCGTGCCGCGGGTTCGCGGCCTCGATCAGCAGCGCCATCGGCTTTACTTTGATCGCGATAGGGAAAATCTTCATGCAATCCATGTCGTTGATGTGCGTGCCCTCGTAATTGCCCCAGCAAACGTGCAAGCGGACGCGGTCGGCGGGCACATTCGCGAGCGCATGATTCAGCGCTTCGACCTGCAGTTCCGCGTAGCGCAGAAATTCGTCGTCGCTCAGATTCTTGAAGCGCGAGTGGCGGCCCATCGCGAGGTCAGGGCAATCGAGCTGCAGCAGCAATCCCGATTTCACGATCATTTCGTATTCTTCGCGCATCGCTTCCGCGAGCGCCTCGAGATATTTTTCATGCGACGGGTAATATTCGTTGGGCTGAAAGACGGCGATCGTGCCCGGCGAGACCGCGTTCATGAATCCCTCGACCACATTTGCTTTTGCAAGCGCCTCTTTCATGCGCGCGATATCCTGCTCGACCGGCTTCAGATTTTTCACCTTGATCGGACCTTTGCACACGGGGCGCTTGTAGGTGGCCGAGTGGCCGGCCTTCACCAGGCGGTCGCGATACTCGGGATAATCGTCGAGGTCCTGCGGCGTGGGGCGCGCGGAATCGCCCTCGAATCCGGTGAGGCGGTGGCGAATGTAGGTGGCGTAGCTGATCTTGCTGGTTTCGCCGTCGCTGACGATGTCGATGCCGCACTCTTCCTGCTTTTTCATTGTCTCGCCGACCGCGCGGCGCATCGTTTCCTCGAATTTCGCTTCGTCGATTGGTTCACCGCGATCCTGCGCGAAAAGCAGATCGACGACGTCCTGAGGACGCGGCAGGCTGCCGACGTGCGTGGTCAGGATGCGGTCCGTGCTCGTTTTCATGGATTCCCCCGTTGGAACCCGGGCGCCGGCCCGGGCAAACCGCGCAAGCATATCATGGCTCGCTGGGGCGGGAGCCATGGGCGATCTTCTTGGTGGTGGCCGGTTCTCCCCTCATTTGGATTCTATTTGTTGTCGTCTATATTGTTGTGAGCAACACAGGATTTAGAAGTTTCCAGCGGCACAGTTTGGCCGGGAGAAGTCAGTATGTTGCAAATCTGAGTCCAGTGGGCATTTCCAGCGGCGTCGTCGTAGTCAAAACGCCCGTTCAATTCGATGTAGATTTCCCCCTTAGCATACCGATCTTGCAGCGTAGAATCCCAAATGTCTTTCTGCGGTTTGTTCGCCATTCCTTGAGCGAAGGTGAATTGGTTAAGGGTTGTAGGATCGTTTGGGAACAGTACTCCGGTCACGAATGCCATCCAGAGTGGAGTAGTATCAACCTGCTTGATGTCAGCGGCCCGCATTTCCTCTATGGTTCGGAAGTCTATGGGGGTATCAACCGGAAGGTACCTAATGATGACCATTGCTCGAATATTCTTGGCCGGGGTTTTCCCCGTGTTGGTGATGGTGAGTGGCCAAGTAAAAGGGCTATTCAGCGTCGGTTGTACAGGCACAAATTTGACCCCCAACCAAGCCCTTTGGTCGATCCGCATTTCGTCAAGTTGGGAAGCGTAGATACACGCCTGAATTATTCCAATGCTGGCGATGACGACGGTGAACAAGGCCATTATTCTGTTTGGATTCCACCAAGCGAAGAAGGCTCGTCTTCGATCCGGTTTCTCCGTGAATTTGGGG